>JAGLXC010000252.1 GCA_023133095.1 Gammaproteobacteria bacterium
CTCACTCCAAGGAGTAACAATTTGCGCTGTAATACCCTTTGCAGTTAGCTGAATATCTTCAGCCCGTAAAGTTGGAACAGTGGTATGAGCTGCAGCAAGAGAATAGGCAAAAAATTCTGCTTTATTAGGTGCCGCTTCAGTTAATAACTTCTTGCCAAAACCATCATCTGCATTAATAACTGCATATTGTAGTTCAGGACGTAAAAATAGACTTTTTTTTGTCTCAGCATAATTTCCCATATTGCCATGATAATCTAAATGGTCCCGAGTTAAGTTGGTAAATACAGCGATGGTAATATCAATGCCATTAATACGTCCTTGCGCCAAAGCATGCGACGAAACCTCCATTGCTACTACTTTAGCACCAGCCTCTCTAAACTCTGCTAACTCATGCTGTAAACTAATAGGATCTGGCGTCGTATGCCTACCCAGGTTAAGCCTATCTGGAAAACCAACACCCAAAGTTCCAATAATCCCACAACTAATATCGCTCATTTCCAAAGCAGCTGCTAAAAATTGCGTTACTGAAGTTTTACCGTTAGTACCTGTCACACCTACAACAGTCATGCTACGACTAGGATAACCATAAAAACAGGCGGCAACCATTCCCACCTTCTGGCGTAAATTAGATATCGCCATTACTGGGACTTGCCAATCTTTTCTTACAATATCCTCTCTCTCACATATTATGGCGCCTGCACCAGCTGTAGTAGCTGCAGCAATATAATCATGGCCATCAAAAACATCACCTGTTAAGGCTACAAATAAAAAACCAGGCTCTATCTTACGACTGTCTGCTGTAAGCCCGCTGATATCACAATCTAATTTTGGATCTACAGTTGTAATTTCTGCTAATAGTTTACTTAATAACATCACATATATCCTTCACATTAATTTTATCCCACATGAGTTTGCTTTAAATTATCAGGTGATACATTCAACATTCTTAAAGCACCACCCATAACATGGGCAAAAGCAGGAGCTGCTACCAAACCGCCAAAATGTTGGCCATGTGGATCTCTGACCACCACAGCCACTACTAAACGCGGATTATTAACTGGCGCCATACCTACAAAATCTGCTATATAACGTTTTTTATCATAACCATGCTTGCCTGCGATGTAGGCAGTACCTGTTTTACCCGCTACAGTATAGCCAGGCACTCTGGCCTGCATGCCGGTGCCTCCAGCCTCTACAACTGTGTGCAACATCTTTAACATCTCTTTCGCTACCTTTGTGCTTATAACCTGATCTCCTTGGGGAGCCTTATCTACTTTTAAAAAGCTAACTGGCAACTTAGCTCCATCATTAGCAATTACTGCATACGCGCAAGCCAATTGCAGAGGTGTTGCCGACATTGCATAACCAAATGACAATGTTGCTAAAACAAAAGGTCGCCAGATTCTATGCTCCTCCAAAACTCCTGCTGCCTCACCCGGGAAACCAATAGCTGTACGCTCGCCAAAACCCAAAACATGCAATACTCGCCATAAATTCTCCGGCGGCAACGATAAAGTCATTTTAGCAATACCAATGTTACTAGATTTTTGCAGCACTCCTGTAACAGTCAAAATACCATGGTTAACCCCTTCATCTTTAATCGTATTGCCATCCACCATAAACCAACCTGGATTAGTATCAACCTTAGTGTTTGGCCTATATTTACCACTCTCTAACGCACTCACAATGCTAAAAGTTTTCATGGTAGAACCTGGCTCAAAGGTATCAGTAATTGCTCTGTTTCGATAACGACCATCATGTTTGCTTGGTCTATCATTGGGGTTGTAAGATGGCTGATTAACCATAGCTAAAACCTCCCCAGTTTTTACATCCAAAACTACAATAGAACCTGATGCTGCATGATATTTCTTAACCGTTTTCTTTAGCTCCAAATAGGCTAAATATTGGATTCTTTCATCAATACTTAGAGTCAAACCATTGCCCTGCTGCGGTTTGTGCATAGTATTCATAATAGCAACAATATGACCAAGGCGATCCTTTAACACCTTCATTTGACCTGAAATCCCACTTAACCACGAGTTGTACGCTAACTCCAGCCCCTCCTGTCCTTTGTCATCAATATTGGTAAAACCAACTACATGAGCACTAATTTCACCCTCTGGATAATAGCGCCGGTATTCTCGTTTATAAAATAGCCCTGGTATATGCAATGCTTTAATTTTAGCAGTGACCCCTGGTGTAACATGTCGCTTTAAATAAACAAACCAACGTCTTGAATTTTCGTTAATTTTTCCCTCTAAATAGCTGTAAGGCAAATGCAATAATCTTGCCAAATCATGTAACTGTTGCGCCGATGCAGTAAATAAGCGCGGATTAGCCCATACTGCATCTACCGGAATACTAATCGCTAATGGCACCCCTTTTCGATCAGTAATCATACCTCGATGCGCTGGCAGATTAATTATACGTATGGTACGAGCATTACTTTGATGCTGCAAAAAAGCATGCTTACAAATACTAAGATCTATCATCCGCCAAACTAGTGCCGCCAAACATAAGACAAAAATGAAAACTACAAAATAGAAGCGACTCTTGTTTGACTTTGGTTTTGACTTTGACACATTTTACGCCATTAACTATTATACTTTTACCATAACGATATTAGCTGCAGCCGGAGCCTCCATTGCTAAACGTTGTTCTGCAATCATTTGTACGCGCGCAGGCTGTGACCAGGTGCTCCTTTCTAATAATAACTTTTCATAATCAGTATTAGTTTGACTGGTAGCCTGTTGCCCTGTTTGGTAAGCAATAAACAAGCGACGATTAAGGTCCTTAATATAGACCACGCTTAATGCAGTTACAAAAATCACTAACAAAAAAACAAAAACACGCAACTCTGGCAACGGCAATAAATTTATAGCTCTGTTGCCAGCAAAATTTCCTTGAGTTGCCACTCTTGTTATAGCGTTCATGATAGTTTCTCCACTACTCTCAATACTGCACTTCTAGCTCGTGAATTTTCTGCTATCTCTTTATCCATTGGACGAATAGCGCCTTTAATACGTTTCAATCGTACAGCAAGTTGATCTTCTCTTAGCGGTAACTCAGATGGAAAATCGCCACCGCGAACATGTTTATTTATAAACTGTTTCACAATGCGATACTCCAATGAGTGAAAACTAATAGTCAGCAACCTGCCACCTACTGCTAACACCTCTAAACATTGCTCCAAACACTCAGCCAACTCCTTCAATTCATTATTAACAAAGATCCGAATTGCCTGAAAAGCACGAGTTGCAGGATGCTTGTGTTTTTCCCACTTGGGATTGGCTTTAGCTACGACCGCAGCTAATTGCAAAGTAGTAGTAAACGGATTAACGGCACGCGCCTTTACTATGGCACCAGCTATTCTTCTAGAAAACCGCTCCTCTCCATATTCTTTTAGCACTCTTGCAATCTCCTCTTCAGCTGCATTATTTATCCAAGTGGCAGCATCTTGTCCTGAATCTGGGTCCATCCTCATATCCAAAGGTCCATCTTTTTGAAAACTAAATCCCCTTAAGGGATCATCTAGCTGTGGAGAAGAGACTCCTAAATCAAGCAAAATACCATCTACTTTGCCTAACAATTCGAGCTCTTGCATCCACGCTTGCAATTCAGTAAAAGAACCTTGGCGCACAATCAGACGCGAATCCTTAACTAAATTTGCAGCTGTAACTGCTGCTGGATCTTTATCAAGGGCATATACTCGCCCATTAGGGCCTAGCTGCTGCAATATCGCCCGCGTATGCCCCCCACGACCAAAAGTCGCATCTACATAAATCCCATCACCCTTAAGCTCTAAATAAGCAACAACTTCGCTCGCCAACACTGCTTTATGCTGGAAACCATGTTGGCTCTCCTCCCCGGAGGGAGAAGAGCCGTCTAAGAGCGAGGTCAGGGCCAATAAATTCATCTCACAAAGATATATCGAGTAACTGCTCAGGCAACCCCTGGCCGCCTTGCAAACCTTCATTTAGCCAACCACTACGGTTGCTATTCCATTCAGCTTCATCCCATATCTCAAACTTTTTCCCTTGCCCAATAAGCATTACCCGCTTATCCAACTTAGCATATTCACGTAACAAAGACGGTAACAAAATCCGACCATTACCATCCAGCTCCACTTCCGTGGCGTGCCCGATTAATAATCTCTGAATACGTCGTGTAACAGGATTAAAACTAGGCAACGACTCAATCTTCTGTTCAATCTCATGCCAGGCTGACAGCGGGTAAAGCAAAAGACAATTTTCTTCAGTATCAATAGTGGCGACTAGATGCCCATTTGCCTCATCTTGCAGGCGTGTGCGATAGCGAGTTGGAATAGCCAACCGCCCTTTTGCATCCAGATTTACTGCGTTAATGCCACGAAACATGGCTATCTCCTCCTCCACTTTTTACCACTATTAACCACTTGCCACCACTATATTCCAAAAAACACTCTTTTGTCAAGCATAAACAACAAATATTTTACCGTAGCTAGGGGACGCTCTTAAATAGGGGACACTCTTAGTAAAACGATTCCATCCAAAGTATGTCCCCTAATTAAGAGCGTCCCCTAGCTACGGTAGATATATCTCTTGCGCTGGCTGCTATAAGCATGCTAAACTTTGCAACCTGAATTTTAGACATTTAAACGAGAGTTAAATTATGCAAAACGATATTCATCCGCAATATGACGAAATAACTGTTACTTGCAGTTGCGGAAACAAATTTAAAACCCGTTCTACGCTGGGCAAAAAAGAGCTACACGCTGAAATATGCGCTAACTGCCACCCATTTTATACTGGACAACAAAAATTGGTTGATACTGCAGGTAGAGTAGAAAAATTCCAGAATAGGTACGGCAAGAAAAAAAGCTAGGCTGCTTCCTGTGTTTTTAGACGCCACTCTTTGGCATTAGGCTGGCCTCGAAATAGGCCTTGTAACGGTCGTATTAGTTGGGCTACTCCAACGCCTTGAGCCTGTTGTATAGCCATATAATCTTTATAAAGAGCCAATAGCTCTTCACGAGTTCGGGGAATAGTTGCCGCCCCATAAAATTTTTTATCAATTGCTGCTAAAAAATAGGGGTCGGTATAGGCTTTGCGGCCCAGCATTACACCCTCAACATTTTGCAATATGGTTTCTATCTGATCATCTTCGTCAATCTCGCCATTTAAAATAAAAGCTAATTCAGGAAAATCACGCTTTAGATCATATACCATAGAATAATTTAGCTCAGGCAATTTGCGGTTCTCTTTAGGCGATTTTTTTAAGTAACACTTTCGCGCATGAATAATAAACTTTCTACATCCACCTCTTGCCACCAGCTCTATAAAGCGTTGCAATTCAGCATAGGAGTCATGCTCATCAACACCCAAACGCATTTTCACAGTGACAGGGATTTCAACTTGCGCCTGCATCTCTGCCACGCACTCTGCCACCAATTCTGGCTCTAACATTAAGCAGGCGCCAAATTTTCCCGCCTGTACCTTGCTGCTTGGACAACCAACATTAAGATTTATCTCATCATAGCCAAAATCTGCTGCAATCTTAGCGCACGCAGCTAACGCCTTTGGATCAGCACCGCCCAATTGCAAAGCTACTGGATGCTCAATATCGTTATATGCCAAGAACCGCTCGGGATCATTGTGCAAAATTGCACCAGTCGTTACCATCTCTGTATAAAGCAATGCATGCCTGGTTAATAAACGATGCAAGTAACGACAATGGCGATTGGTTAATCGTAGCATTGGTGCAATAGATATAGGGTTATTTAATATTGTATTATTAATCATCTAGTGCGAGAGTATACAATAATCCAACTTTTATATATACTCACAGCAGTATCTTAAAAGGAAGCATAGTATGTCGCTATTTAATATCACACCTAACAAGCAAAAAGCACTATTTTTGGCCAAACGCCAATTGCCTGAATTGGTTTGTGACGCAGTAAACTTAGAAGGAATCAATTTTACCATTCCAGAAGTCCAAACTTTGCTGGATGGCGTAACTATTGGCGGACACAAATTAACCGAACAAAACATAACTCTCAATCAAGCAGAGGCTTGGCGCTATCTATTTGAGCTGATTGCAAAAGATAAATTCACTATAACAAAAAAAGTAGTTTGTGATTTACATGCAATTGCAGCGCATGAAGAGTCACTAATCTGGGGCAGCTTTCGCGATGGTAATGTAACCATCTCTGGCACCAATTATATTCCACCTAAAGCCTCTCAGCTTGATCAATTATGGAACGACATGCTAAGAGATCATCAAAAAATTAAATCTCCTTTTGAACAGGCTGTTTTTGTGTTTTTGCAAATGGCTCGAATTCAGTTTTTTTATGATGTTAACAAACGAATGGGCCGCTTCATGATGAATGGCTTACTATTATCACAAGGGTATCCAGCAATCAATCTACCAGCCAAAAGGCAGCTAGAATTCAACGAATTAATGCTGGAATTTTATCAATCAAATGATACAGCTCCTATGACTACATTTATGCTTTCATGCCTAGATAAGCAAATCATAGAGATAATGAGCACAACCTAAATTGCCTGCAATATTCTTAATACTACATCAGCCGCTTTATCAGAAACTGAACTTAAAGTTTTTTCATGTGTTACAACTGACTCTTCAACATGAATAATATCAGAGATTGCTCGCAGAACTAAAAACGGCACATGAAAACGATGGCAAACTTGCGCAATTGCGCATGCCTCCATCTCGACTGCAGCAACTTGAGGGAATTTTGTTCGAATAAAATCGATCTGCTCTTTGGTATGGATAAAAGAGTCGCTGGTAACTATTAAGCCTGGCTTAACTGTTATATCATTTGCAACCGTAAGGGTCGCCCCTACCAAATTCTGATCTGCTGGATAAAATGCCGGCATTTTAGAGGCTTGCCCAAACTCATAGCCAAATACGGTTAAATCAATATCAGCATATCTAAGCTCAGCACCAACAACAATGTCGCCAACTTGTAAGTCATCAGCAAAACCACCAGCACATCCACTATTAATAATATAATCTGGCTGCCACAACTGGCACATTAAAGCAGCGCCAAGCGCAGCGTTAACCTTTCCTACTCCGCATTTTAATAAGATCGCCTCATGACCAGCTAATATCCCAGTAAAAACTTTACAGCCAGCAACAACTTGCTCTTTAGCAGCTTCCAACTTTTCAAGCAGAAATGCTAACTCTTCATCCATTGCCCCTATAATGCCAATCTTCATCTATTACTTACTCACTACTCAATACAACAATTAATCGCTGTTTTCACCATATCACCCAGCTTTCCCATAAGGCCACGCTTTTTCTTATCATGCTTATTAATTGCTGCATCATCGATCTTCATAAGATCACCAGCACCAACAATCTTTAAATTTAGCCCCCAAAATAGGGAATAAAGATCATAGGCTTTTTGGAAAAAGTCATAGGCTTCGGTTTTTCTACCAATTCCTAGCTGCTTGGTGCCAACTTCCATAAGCCTCATGCTGGCTGCCAAAAGGTGTTTAGAAATACACCAAACCTCACCCTCTGGATCTTTAACAATTTTCCCAAGCAGCTCTTTTCTTAACTCACGCACCTCATTTACTAAGTCATAATAACCAGATTTCTCAGTTTTTGCGCCCGTAAAAATAAAATGCTCTTCAATTGAGACTAGATTCATAATCGCAATTGAGAGATCCTGATCCGATGATAAATCAATTTTATCCTGCTTTTTCATCTGATCGACCTTTTCAACAAAGGCCTGTAATTTCTTCTTTTGTACGCTACTGCTATCTGCCATAATAAACCTTCATCTTTAACTAGTTATAAAATAAAACACAATACTTAAAACAATAAGCGGCGCAACTGGCATTACTACCTTTTGAAATGGAAAGTAAGCATGGCCACCATAACGTTTTTTAAGATAAAAATACCAAATTCCGCCTAAAAAGAAGGCCACACTGCCAATAATAATACCCAGCAGTAGTTTATTCACGCCCCATAAAGTATTTAAAGGATGACTAAAAAGGCCAAATGGGTAGAGCGGCGCAACAATAAGCGCATAACTCAAAATTGTCACTATGATTTTGCGAAATTTAAAATGGATATCTTTTTTATCTAGCCAAAATACCAGCCAAATAATAATAGAGACAACGAAACCACCAATCCAGAGACCAGTAATAGTGTCGTCAATCCCCAGCCATTCAGCTAAACCTACGCCACCAGCCACAGCTACTGTGCATAAAGGACAGATTGCATAAGCACTGCTAACTATTAGGCAGTTGCCTATTAGTAATGCGCTAATATATGTTAAAAGCTTTTTCATTTAGTTATTTCCCCCTGAAAAAATTTAATTATATTTTGATCGCCAACTATACAGTTAGAACCAGTCCACAAAACCGGAATCTCAACAGAATCTTTGACCGACATGCCGCAATGCTTTTCTATTTTGACAAGCTGCATCAAATTACGGCGATTAGCTGACACCTCTTTGGAGGCAAAAGGAATTTTAGCACGCACATTATGTGCCTGAAAAAATGCTTCAACTTTTTCGCAATGAGGACATTGGTTTCTATAGAAAAAGATTATCTGCTGATTTTTGTGTTGCACAAAATAAAAGGTAGCTGCTACAGCTGCAGCAAACACTATTATTAGTAATATAATGAAAACCGATCGTTTCATTTTGATAATCTCCTAAATTTGGTGCCGAAGACCGGACTCGAACCGGCATGGCTTGCGCCACTACCCCCTCAAGATAGCGT
>JAGLXC010000253.1 GCA_023133095.1 Gammaproteobacteria bacterium
ATGGAAAAAATAGATGGTTTTATGCAGGGAGTAAAGGGAATTATAACTGGTGAAGCTAATAGCAAAGAGTTGTTGACAGTTGCTATTACAGAAATTATGGGTATTGCAACTACAGGGCAGGGTGACGTAATTGAGTGGTTAAAGCGGTTTTATGCTTTGGTGTTACAAATTCGAAGTGCATTAATTGCAGAGCCGCTGGAGTTAACTGTATTAGAATCTTTGCAGCAGCAATATAAAAGGCAACTTTTGCCAGCGGCTTTTCTTAGCGCTAATGATCGATCCCAATTAGAGAGGCATTTAGAGCGAATTGTAGCGCCTATTATAGTTGAGAGAATAGAGTTTAGATCAGAACAAGAGCAACGTGCAGAACGGCGAGCGCGTTTAAGTAAGGTTAGTAGCAAATTGGATTTAGATACTGAGTTTGTGCGGCAAACCAAAGCTTTGTTGCAAAGGTATCATGAGGTTGCCAATGAGCAACAGCCACTCTCTGAATATCTGCAGGTGTGGAGAGATTACGCGGCTATTTTTGGGCAGGAATTTACCGCTCCTACTGAACTAGAGTTGCACAGCCATTTTGTAGTAATCAAAAGTAAGCTGTTAATTGGATTATCAGAAGATAGAGTGGTAGCTGCAAAATATGTTTTGCATAAACTAGAGGAGCAGCTCTGGAAAGATCATGTTTTATTGGATTTTAAGGCTAATGCTAAAATGGTAGCTGTAACGCAGCAGGCTATTTGTGAGTTGTTGGAAAATGTTAGATGCGAACTTCTTACCACTATTCAAGTCGATCAGGTATTTACTATTTTAGAAGCGATCTATAAACAATATAGTGCTTATAGTGCTGTTTCTGATGCTGCAGCTGCGAAGATAAAGCTAGCATTTAAACAATTTGTCTCTCTGCAGATTAGAGAACAGCAAAAAGATTCGGCGCAGGCAATAGTCGACTCTTCCAGATTTTTGTTATTTGTTCCCTATTTTTATAGCCATAATCTTGCTCATGAGGCAGAGCCAATGGTGCAATTTTGTAATAACTTTTTATCTGAGTTACAGACAGCTTTAGAGCAGGGAAAAGAGAGTCAGAGTTTACAGGTGTCACGCTTATTGCTTAATATGGTGTTGCAGCATATGCCTGCGCCTTGTTTTCCAAGTTTATGGCAAGATATACAACATGCGGCTCAGCCAGCACAACCTGAGGTTAATGTTCCAGGTTCACTATTTCATCATAAAGCATGTGGTAGTAATCCTGGTGGTTGTTCAGGTCCTGGCCCTGGCTCTGGTCAGGCGCTTGCATTGGCTTTGCGGTGATTCGATATGGCTAGCAGTCTCTCACCACACGATAGATTTCTCCGTTCAATGATGACTAATCCAAAAGTTATTAAGGAGTTTTTTAACAACTATCTTCCAGCAGAGATTAAATCTCATGTGGAAGTGGATTCAATTGTTTTGCAAAAAGAATCATTCATTGACGACAAGTTAAGAATGCAGATAACAGATCTGCTTTATAAAGCACAATTTGATAAAAAGGATGGTTATCTCTATCTTCTGGTCGAACATCAAAGTGTTCCTGACAAGATGATGGCGTTTAGAATGTTAAAATACAAAATTGCTATTATGGATCATCATATTAAGACAACAAAAGATAAGAATTTGCCGTTGATATATCCATTAATTTTATATAGTGGTAAACGGCCATATAATTATTCTACTGACATTTTTGATCTGTTTGGCAATTTGTGTCCTTTAGCCAAAGATGTTTTTTATAAGCCCTACCAATTATTAGATCTGAGTACTATATCTGATGATGAATTTAAGAAATACATTTGGTTTGGGGTTGCAGCTAGGGTGATGAAACATATATACAGTAAAGAGATTTTGTCCCATTTGCGAGAGATGAAGCCAGAATTCAATATTATTGAAAAGTATGAAGGTTTGGATTATATTCATCATGTACTTAGCTATATATTTGAAGCGGGAGAGATTCCCGGCCAAGATGAGCTAATGGAGGCGATACAGACAGGTTTACTTATTAATGAGGAAAAAGTTATGACTCTTGCTGAGCACTATAGATCAAAAGGAAAAGCAGAAGGAAAAGCAGAAGGAAAAGCAGAGGGAAAAGCTGAAGGAAAAGTTGAGGGTGAAATGGTTGCCTTACGTAGAACAGCTCTTAAAATGCTGAAACAGGGCATCGCTGTTGCTCAAGTTGCTGAATTGACTGAGCTATCTGTCAGTGAAGTTCAGCGGTTGTTGCAACAATCCTAAAACCGTAGGGGATCATACAAGGGGCACCCCTTGCGGGCGCCCAGTTACTGTATTACATATTTATAGAGATAAATAAAATTTCTCACCTGGATATTTAAAAACTCTTCAGTTTCAGGTAAAGTAGACCCAAATTAATTATAATAATCTAACTAATCGAAGGTATAGCTTTATGTTAAAAAAATTACGTGGTCTTTTTTCAACTGATCTCTCCATTGATCTTGGGACAGCTAATACGCTAGTTTTTATGCGTGGTAGTGGCATTGTATTAAATGAGCCCTCTGTGGTGGCAGTTCGGCATGAGGGCGGTAATCACTCTAGGGTTGCGGCTGTTGGGGCTGAGGCCAAGCGTATGCTTGGGCGTACGCCTGGCAATATTTCTGCGATTCGTCCATTAAAAGATGGGGTTATTGCAGATTTTTATATTACCGAAAAGATGCTACAGCATTTTATTCACAAAGTGCATGAGACAAAGATGTTCTTTAGGCCCAGTCCCCGGGTATTGGTTTGTGTGCCTTGTGGTTCAACTCAAGTAGAGCGACGGGCGATTCGAGAATCTGCTTTAGGAGCGGGCGCCAGAGAGGTCTATTTAATTGAGGAGCCTATGGCTGCGGCTATTGGTGCAGGCCTGCCCGTTGATAAAGCCAATGGTTCAATGGTGGTTGATGTTGGCGGTGGCACCACTGAGGTGGCGATTATCTCTCTAAGCGGAATTGTCTATTCAGCATCAGTACGGATTGGCGGGGATAAGTTTGATGAGGCTATTGTTAATTATGTACGACGTAATTATGGCACCTTGATCGGTGAGAGCACTGCAGAAAGGATTAAGCATGAGATTGGTGCAGCATTCCCTGGGGTTGAGGTACAAGAGACCGAGGTGCGAGGCCGTAATTTAGCAGAAGGTATTCCACGTAGCTTTACTTTAAATAGCAATGAGGTTTTAGAGGCTTTGCAAGAGCCATTGTCGGGTATCGTAGGCGCTGTTAGGGCCGCTTTAGAGCAGGCTCCACCGGAGCTAGCATCTGATATCGCAGAAACTGGTATGGCTTTGACTGGCGGAGGAGCTCTATTAAAAGACCTTGATCGCCTTCTAATGGAAGAGACTGGTTTGCCGGTTATTGTTGCTGATGATCCTTTGACTTGTGTTGCTCGTGGCGGTGGCCATGCTTTAGAGATGATGGACGTGTTGGCGGGCGAACTATTTTCTAAAGAATGAGGCATAACCAACCGCTATTTCCAAAAAATTCCTGGCTGGGGCTTAGGGCCTTTATCTTTGTTTTATTGTCTCTGTTTTGTATGCTAGGTGATAGCAACAGTAATACCTTTTTCCCAGAGTTACGTTCAGCTTTATCAGTAGTGGTTGCGCCGGTACAATATTTGGTTAGTTGGCCGATTGAGTTTTGTGATTGGGTTGATGACTATTTTGTTTCAAAGCATCATTTATTACGTGATAATGCAGCGTTACGTGCTAACCAATTGTTATTACAGGCAAAAGTCCAAATGTTGGTGGCGCTAGAAAAAGAGAATGCTAGTTTACGCGCTTTGCTTAGCAGCGCTTCGCATCTTAAGGCTAAACTATTAGCTGCTCAGATTTTGGCTGTTAATGCTGATCCTTTAGATCAGCAGGTTGTGCTAGACAAAGGGAAAAAGCAAGGAGTCTATATTGGCCAGCCTGTGTTAGATGCAAATGGTGTTATGGGTCAGGTGATTGCTGTAGGCCCTATGACCAGCCGGGTGTTGTTAGTTAGCAGTACAAGAAGTGCAGTCCCGGTAGAGGATAGTCGCAGCGGTATCAGAACTATTGCAGTTGGGCAGGAGCCAGGTAATTTGCAGCT
>JAGLXC010000254.1 GCA_023133095.1 Gammaproteobacteria bacterium
AATATATTATCGTTTACAGTCATATTTGCTGCAGTTACCGTAACAGGCAATGCATTTAATTCCTGCCCTATCAATACTAGCATACCAGCAAAGGTATTACTAAAACTAATAGTAACCGTAGCCTCTTTATAATGGTTATGCTTAACCGTATTAGAAAATTGGACGTTTTTACTACCCAATATATTCCCGATGTTATCAATCAAAGCCCCTAACACTTGGTCCAGAGGATAAATAACTTTCGGTTGTTTACGTGATTGTAATTTTGAAGGAAAAGTCAACGTTACTCCATCAGATTGTAACTGTAAAGTAACATCGTTGGCATCTGCCCAGGCTTGTACTTGCGCAACCGACCCTCTGCCTGTACCTGCCAACTTAAGAGCCATAGTATAACTACCAGCATTAAAACCAATTCCTGCTAAGCTCCAACCGGGAAAATTATAGGCAGCATCAGTTAAAATCAACATCTCAACTATCTGGTCTTGTGGCTTCGGTGATTCTAATACTTTGTAATAATCAGAATATGGATTTACTAACGGCGAATGCGCAATCAGTTTAAGCTGAGGAATATCATCTTTGGCAGCAGAGCTAAACAGATGCCAACTGATTAAAATCACAATAAAAATAGCCGCTCCAATAATGATTGGAACAGTTTTAGGCTTGCCAAGATTAGGCGAGGTTAATGCTAAGGATAATGGTTGTAATTGAACCTCTTCAGATACTGGCAGCCTATTTAGCAATGGCTCATCTAATACATTGAATGAGTTAATGTTTTTAGCATCAAAGGCAAATTTACCTCCTGCTTCTGTCTCACCTAAAGGAACATCGCCATATACATAAATATCATATTTAGTGTCAGTAATGCTTAAGGAAATAATTTCATCAACTACATTAGTAAATGATAAACGCGCGTCCAAAAACACCACGCCATCTTTTACCACCACGATCAAAGCTTGGCGTCGCTCAGGTAATGCTTCACAATAGATAAGATTACGCGGCTTATCGAGGTAGGTCCAAACTGTTTCACCTAATAAAAAACCAGGCTCCCGCGAGAACACAACCTCCAGGCGGTCTCCAGCCTTAAATACCCGCACATGCTCACCCTGACGCTGAGCAAACATGCGAATCTTACGCTTAAGTGCCGAAACCCTATCAGGAGTAAATAACTCCCGATAGGGCTGGACTATAAATTGTAATCCATCATCGCGTCTTAGCGTTGCCATTTATTAGTGTTCTCAATAATGGTTGGCGTTATTAGAATAATAGTTTCGACATTACTCTTTAGCACACCTCTGCCGCCTAACATAGTCGAATCAAAAGTCTGATTTTCAGCTGTCTTGTCTTGCAACTGCTTGAAACCAGCAATAATTAAAGTTTCATCATTATTAATCACGCTGCGCATATTAAAGCGCTTCTCAGATAAAGTAGGCACTTGAATAGTAGTGCTATCTACGCTCCCAAACAGTCCTGGGCTGGGGGTGGTCCCTCCTTCGCCATTTATAGAGCCATTACTATCAATAGTATCTAAACTCTTCAGGTCAGAAATAACACTGCTAACCTGTAGATAAACTCGATTATCCTGGATCTTAGGCAAGATATATAACATAAACCCAGAGGTAACAACACCAGGTGTCATTGAGGTTGAGGTTGTCCCCTCATCCACTGATTGATCCATCTCTTCTAAATAGCTGGTATCAGTGGTAATACGAACCTCAGCAACCTGGTTGTTCAATGTCACCACAGTTGGCTGGGTTACAACACTGACTTTGCCCTGCTGCCCTAAACTTTGCAATAACACATTACTGCTTCCACCTAGTGACACTGAAACTGGAGCAAAATTAGAGCCACTGGTTCCTACAGCAGTACTGACACTACCAAAAAGATTACCACCAGACTTCACTGAAAGATTGTTCTCAACGATATTCCAATCAATACCATATTGATGCGCCTGATCTAGATCAACCTCCAGCACCTGCACTTTTAATTCTACCTGACGAGAAAGATCCTCATTTAACTCTTTAATATATTTTGCTATAGCGCGCATATTTGAAGGATGATCACGCACTAATACATTAGTAGTAGATTCTGATATATTTACAGTACCCTCTTTAGATTTTAGTCCATTCAGAGTTTTCTTTAGATCATCCCAGACTGACAGCGAGCCTTTTAATGAACTATACTGTTGATCTGACATAGTGCCACTGACCGCGCTTACATCACCACGTTGCTGCTGCGTACCGCTACTAGTCTGTCCAACCATATAATTTGATGCACCAGGCATAAATGAGACATCAAAGGTTCTGGTTACAAAATTTGACCAAACAATCTGCTTGCCCTTTATATCATAAGCATAATTAGACTTCATGGCCAAATTATCTAATGCCCCCTGAATTGTACCGCTATAATCCATGGAGATGGCTTTATCAGCACTTACATCCGGTCGATAACTGACGATAGCATTGGTATTACGCAAAATACGATCTAATATGAATGAAAAAGGTAAATTATGGGCCTGGAACGTTATCTTTTTAGATAGCCAGGCGGGATTATTCTCAATTGGGATCGGCTTATTATTCACATAATAACCAGGGTTAGTAACAACCACTTGTGAGCTATCATTTTTAGCTTTTTTCTGCTCAATCTGCTTCTGAGTTTTATCAACTGCGCTATTGCCTTGCACAAAAGCCTTATTAGTTTCAACACAACCTGTTGCAAAAACTGCAACAAGCAACAAAACTATTACTTTAGTAATTGGACGTATCATCTAGGAGTCCTCGGTCTAATTTCTAGAACATGGTTGCCTTCATAAAAAATTGCCTGTAAAGGATAGTCAGCTAAAATCATACGTAGCACATCTTGCAGACGATCCTGCTTCACTTTTGTATAAGTAGCCCACTTAAAATCATCTGGCGAATTCCAGACTACCTTTTTCCAGCCAGCCTGGCGGCCGATTCTTTCGATATTAGCTCGAAGAGAGCCAGGAACAAGTGTAACCTGAACAGGTGCTGCATGCTTGCCATAATAGGGAGCACCAGGCGCATCGCCATTAGCAAAAACTGATGGGCAAAACGCCATCACTGTGACAAGAAAAGTTGTATAGAGTAAGGTTTTCATCGCTGTAAGCTCA
>JAGLXC010000255.1 GCA_023133095.1 Gammaproteobacteria bacterium
TTGTAGATGAGGAGTTGAGAGCTATTGGTCATGCGGTCACCTCCACTTTTGCCGTTTTGAAAATTAGCTGTCTATTAACTCGGAGGAAGAGCAATTTTTGTTCTGTTATATTTTCTAGATTATCAAACATATAGATTATTGTGGTAGGGTGTTTCTGGGGCATGGGCTATAGCTCCCAAAAAGGATCTTCACGCCAGTTGTGGCTAAAACCCATGGCAGGCCCTGGGAATTGTTCATACTTTTCAAACAACTGGTAGAGCTTATCGCGCCAGGGAGATTTAGGGGCTATTTCTTGCAATAATTTATAGATCACATAGGCAACTAAATTAAATTTATAATTACTTCTTGTATTAAAATACTGCCTGTCTGTATTATGCTTTGGTAATAGTGGAGAGTTAACTAACCATCTGTTCCATAGGCGTGCATGATGGGCGCATAAATTTCTAATATATGTAAGGGTCCGCATCCAGGAGTCAACGATAGTAGGGGCATAATTAAACAATTTACAAATGTCTTTCTTATGGTTTACATGCCTAATATTGGAAAATAATTTAGAACAAGTACCAAAAGATAGGGTTTCAACAATCATCCAAATAGGGGGGTAACGTGGCTCACTGTATACGTTCATATAATGTTTGATAAAAGCTTCATGCCTGTTTTGAATGATATTATCAATTTGTTTAAGCAGTGTTGTATGAAAATTATTGTTATTAAAATGTGTTTTTTCCATATACCAAAAAGGGCCAAATTTTTTTGTGGTAATATTGATTATTGCTGTTCGAAAAGCCACCTCTATTTTTTCTATAGCATCAGTTACTAATAGCCGTAATTCTTGGTCGAATTGATATAGTTGCCATATTTGGTTAAATGTAGTGTTTGGTTTGAAACGGCGAGCACCATTATCATTATGTGGTTGTTTAAATGGCAACAAATAACCAGATAAGCGATAATAATCGACAACTGATAGTACATAAGACGCTTTGTTGTGATCTTCTATAATTAAGCCTTGCTGGGTAAGAAATTGGATATGATCATCAGTGGTTAATGATGATTTTAAGAACTTTTCCTTAACAGGCATAAAAAAACCCACCTTGGTGCGCATCGTAGAGTGGCGTGGCGGGCATGGTTATTCTAAGTATAGCCCGATTTGCCAAAAATGTAAATATTTTTTGCTTTTTTTGTTGCATAGCTGCCAGCAGCGCGTTGGCTTCTGTTTTTTTGGACAATCTGTGTGCTAGCGCCGATATTAGCAATTGTGACACAACTTGTATCGTAATTGGGGTTTTGTTCATTAATCTAACTCCTTAATGATTGCTGACCAATTATTTTATCAATGTATTGTATAGATGTTTGCTCCGGAAGCACAAATATTTTTGATGTTAGGAGCGAAGGCTATGGGATTTTGTTTGGCTTTGACACCCCCAAATATCGTATAATTTACCGTATAATTTTGTGCCTGCTATATCAGTATGTTATAGAGCAGATGTGGAAAGTTGTCGCGAAGCGATTTGACTCAGCTAATTTTATTTAAAAAATGCTTGCAAAAGTCAGCAATTTCACAGAGTATTTCTAATATCAGTGCGGACCTGGCTAGTTTAAAAGCGTTCAATGGTTTTAAAGAGATGTGTGTGTTTATGTCGCATTGAGGTTTTATAGAATATAATAAGTCTGATGCAAAAAGGGTAGGAATATGAAAATAACTGTATTTGGTACTGGTTACGTTGGCCTAATTACTGGTAGTTGTCTGGCAGATATAGGCCATGAGGTTGTTTGTGTTGATGTAGATCAAGCCAAAATCGCTAACTTGCAAGCTGGTGATTCACCTATTTATGAGCCGGGTTTAGATGAGATATTAACAAGTAATATTGCAGCAGGCAGGATTAAGTTTACCACTGATGCTGAAATGGGAGTGAAAAATGGAGAGGTAATTTTTGTTGCAGTAGGAACACCGCAGGCTGAAAATGGCTCTGCAGATCTGCGTTATGTATTTGCTGTTGCAACAACTATTGGTCACTATCTAGATCATGATTGTATTGTTGTGAATAAATCCACTGTATCTGTGGGAACTGCTGACAAGGTTAAGCAGGTAATCCAATCTGAACTCAATAAACGTACTGCTAATTATGGTTTTGCGATGGTCTCTAATCCTGAATTTCTAAAACAGGGCGATGCAATTAATGATTTTTTTCATGCAGCTAGAATTGTGGTCGGCAGTAATGATGATAAGGCTATAGCAATGATGCGTAAACTTTATCAGCCAGTTATTAATAAGGGCCAGGAATTTATTACCATGGATGTTCGTTCAGCTGAATTAACCAAATATGCAGCTAATGCCTTTTTAGCGAACAAAATTAGTCTTATTAATGAGATCAGTCGTTTGGCTGGTAGAGTCGGAGCTGATATAGGCAAGATCAGCATAGGTGTAGGTTCTGATCCACGTATCGGCAGCCATTTTTTACAGGCAGGTTGCGGTTATGGGGGCTCATGCTTTCCGAAAGATGTTAAAGCCTTAATT
>JAGLXC010000256.1 GCA_023133095.1 Gammaproteobacteria bacterium
ACGGAGATATATCAGTCTATATTAGCAACATCCTCACAACAAATTTTCATCTACAAACCAGACGTGGTAAGGGCTGCAAGAGAAGCATGTCCCTTTTTTGTAAGAATCCCGGCCGGCCGGAGGTCTATTAGAACGCACAGAGTCTCATTCGGATTTATTTAAATAGTATCAAAAATAATAATGAGTTATTATATCCAAAAATAAACAGAGGTTTGTATATGTATCTTCATCATGTTCTATCAAGTGATACTACTACCAGTCAGGCATCTTGCACTCCTGGACAAGGTGCTGCAGTAGGCGCACCAATAGTAGGTGCAATGAGTGGCTCTTCTTCAATAATGTTTATGTTAAGCTTAATGGGTTGTTGCGGTGTTAATATACCAACCTCTGTTATATGGGGTGTTATAGGAGGTAGCGTAGCAACTGGAGCTGTATTAACAGTTCCTGCTGCTTATGCAATACATCACTTTGGTCATAATGGATGTTCTTTTTTTAGATCTAATCGTTCATCTGAAACGGAAAATTTATTACCTAATACCGAGACACCTAAACCTAACACTATGTCTCCTTGAGAAATTTTAGATATAAAAAATTTTGCCGCAAATGGGCCTGCTACCCCTAGTTATACCCATAATTATTATCGAATATTTTAGCTAATTGCTAATTAACCCATCTTTGCTTTGCAATGAGCTAAACTTAGTATCTATAATACTACTTTAAAGATATTCTTAACTTTGTGAGGTGATTTATGTATCTGCATAAAATAGAAGACGATAATAGTATTGATTACACAAGTAATTTTTCTTTATTATGTGCAAGTGCTGTTGTTGTTTTACCCACTACATGCCTGCTCGGTGGAGGTTATCCTCTTATGATTATGCAGATGTTAAAGTGCTGCGGTGTTGGTATTACACCAGTGGTTGAGGCTAGTATTGCAGGTGGTGGAGCAGGCGCTCTCTGTGTACCAACTTCTTGTGTTTATGGGGTAATAGCAGCAAATAACTGTTGTTCTTTTTTTGGTTCTAGTCGTTCAGGAACGACAGGAGAAAGGAAAAATTTATTAACCGATAAACCTGCAGCTACCACTATGGCTCCTTAACAGAAATAAAGATCCCCGTGGCTTGCCGCGGGGAATATAAGTTTAATCTAAATTTTAATTAAAATTTGTTCATTTTTCCAATATGTATTCTTTAATTTAAAATCCAATTTTATGGGTGTTTTTCAGCTTTATGGTTATTGCACTTTTGCGCGAAGCGCATTAGCGCCCTGCCTTACTATCCAAGGACTCAGAAGCTAGCAGGCGCGACAATAAACAATATTTTTCAATGCTCCAAAGTGTAGAAGAATGAATAAGTTTATAGGTTAGGCCTTTGTGCTCTACAGATACGCATCTCCATGTACTATTAACCTTATTTTTTGTTTAGGTTGGCTTTGTAGTTTTAGCTGTATAGCTCTAAAGAAGTTAGGGATAAGGGTTAATTGTCCAAACGCACGAAATTTCCGTAAGCTCTCTCGTAGCCCTTGTCCAATATAGCTTTCAAACACAAAACTGATTTCGCTTTTAATGATTAAGATTCGGTAACACACTGTAAATCAAGGCATATTTTTAATATGAAAAATTGTTTTTTAATACAAGAATAACGCTCGTTTTTCTTGCGCTAGCGAAATAGCCCCAAATGTTATCAAAAAACCACAAGAAAACTCATTAATAAAATCAAGGCAAGATTGTATCCCATTTTTATGTTTTCTTGCAGACAAAAAAATATTAAATCAAAAATCAATTTTGCAGCTTAAACCATTATCTAGCAAGGGCTGCAGAGGTTGTCACAGAAATTTCGTGCGTTTGGACAATTAACCCCCGTTTACCTGGCACCGGGCCTGGATCTATTCCCTATTAGAGATTAAAAATATGTTATTTTTCAATAAGTTATAGTTAAATATAGACTGATATATCTCCGTATATATCAGTCTATACTAGCAACATCCTCACAACAAATTTTCATCTACAAACCAGACGTGGTAAGGGCTGCAAGAGAGGCATGTCCCTTTTTCGTTAGAATCCCGGCTGGCCGGATAGTTTTTTTGCAATTTTATGCACGTATCCCGGATTGTTAGTATTTAATCGATATATTGAAAGGATAAAACCAAAATTCTCAAAGCCTAGAGCACATAAGGGATCTAGCGGGTTTTAATAGCTATGAATCAACATGACACACGTATCCGGGCTTGACTCCTTGAAAATTTGCATCTTTTTAACCAGGTTCGGGGCCAAGCCTGAATTTAAGGCTTACTTAATAAGTAACTGCTATAATTGTTGATAATAATTAATATCACGAGAAAACTCATGGATAATAGTTCAAGAATCAAACAGCAACAAGAAAGTATAAAACGTCAATTAACAAATATAATAAGGTTTAGAAAATCTCTTACTAATCCTAATATGCCACAAACTAATGAAAGCAAAGCAGCCATTAATCGAATGAACGCTGCAATTAAAAATCTAGTTACCCAATTTAGAACAAACAACCAAAGACTTCCGGAAAACAATAAAGTATCACTAGTTAATAGAAGACCTGCTGCAGCTTCACCAGCAAAAACCGAACCAAATAATACAGCGCCAGCACCTAGATCAAACTTATCAAGCGCTCAACTTTTAAAATTAGCTCCAACTGTTCCCAAACATCAGCCTGGCAGCAATAACAACAATCACCCATCGTCAAACATAAATCGAAGCCAATCTCACACAACAAGACAACATAGAACACCTACAAATCCACCAACAAATCAGCTTTCGCGCTCAGCAGCAACAACCCCTACGACCCGTAGATTAGGATGGATTCAAAAAAGGTTAGATAAAGCAAATACGGCTGCAGCCAAGACTGAGCAAAAATTCAACAATGTTCTTGCTAAAACCGAAGCAACGATGGATAAAGTTGACAACCTCAACCGAGGCTTTAAAACCAGTAGTGATAAAGGCCTCAGCAAAGACGCTGACAAACTAGTAAAACAAGCTCTGCTCGACTCTATGCCTGATGTACCAAAAAATAATCCAGGTAGCTCATCTTCTGGATTTAACCGATAACTTGCTGTCAACGCTTGTCGGATCTTCATTAGGCACCCTGAGCGCCTGCAAGTCGAGTAGAACGGTCGGATCACTCCGACCGAATCCCGTTAAAGATTTGCGCCTTTTTAACCAGGTTCAGGGCCTAGCCTGAATTCCAGACTGGATAAGGG
>JAGLXC010000257.1 GCA_023133095.1 Gammaproteobacteria bacterium
GGTGGCAATTTGCCCCCACCCTTTGTTTAATTCAGGATCTCGCCGACGCATATCTTTAAGATACCCTGATGGCTGCTTTGAATCTGTCACCGCAGCAACAATATCTACAACACTAAACCACCACTCTTCTTTGTGCCAAATCCGACGAATAGTTTTCTCTTTAAAAAGAACAATTGCTGTTTCTTTACTCATTTATTTTCACTCTCGCTAAATTTTATAAAGTACGCTTATTTAACACTAAAATCATTAATTTTTTCATGGGACAGCCCTGCTATGGATATAACCAAAACACCCCAGCCTAAAAAGATAAAACCTATTGATTACAAATAGAAAAATAGAGCTTTTGTTTTTTATATCAATGCGGTAACCGGAGCAAAAGAGCGTCGATGCAGCGGCGTTATGCCATATTTCTGTAGTGCTGCAAGATGCTGCTTGGTGCCGTAACCTTTGTGAGCAGCAAAGCCATATTCTGGATAATAGGCATCATAGACCTCCATTTCGCGATCACGGGTGACTTTAGCTAAAATTGAGGCGGAACTGATGGCTGGCTCCAGTTGATCGCCTTTGATTATAGCTGTAACTGGACAGGAGAGATCCGGACAATGCGTGCCATCTACCAAAACTTGATCAGGCTGGATAGGTAATTTTTCCACGGCACGCTTCATTGCTAATAAGCTAGCCTGAAGAATATTAAGCTCATCTATCTCTGCTACTTCGGCGCGACCAATAGCCCAGGCAATGGTGGCTTGTTGGATAAGCGGAAACAGCTCTTCGCGACGCTTATGGGACAATGCTTTGGAATCAGCAATACCAGCAACTAATTTAGCATGATCTAAAATTACAGCTGCAGCAACAACAGGACCCGCTAACGGACCTCTACCTACTTCATCAACACCAGCAATCAGCATAGTTTTTCTCCTTTTTAATCCTGATTAAAGTATAATAATTTCATAATGAATAGTCTATGCATTTTGTGAATATTCTTTTATGCACTTGAATTTGCAACTATTAGCAAAAAATGCTAATTTTCATTTAGGTACAAAAAAGAGATGAAACAATGAATAAACTTAAATGCGCGGTAGTTGGGGTTGGTTATTTAGGCAAATTTCATGCAGAAAAGTACGCCAAACTGCCTAATGTTGAGCTAGTTGCAGTCTGTGATGCTAACCCTGAAACTTGTGAGGAGATCGCCAGAACCCATGAAGTAACAGCAATTAGTGATTATCACGATCTTTTAGGTAAAGTTGATGCCGTCAGCATCGCCTCTTCAACCTCAACCCATTACGAAATTGCCAAATTCTTTTTAGACAATAAAATTCATGTGTTGCTGGAAAAACCTATTACTACTACCGTTAAAGAGGCAGACGAGCTGATTGCTATAGCAAAAAGCAGTGGCGTCACTTTGCAAATTGGCCATTTAGAGCGCTTTAATCCAGTGCTTACTAATTTAAAAGAGTCATTGGGCAAAGCCCTATTTATTGAATCGCTGCGCCTTGCTCCATATAATCCACGTAGCGCTGATGTTAATGTTGTACTTGACCTTATGATCCAT
>JAGLXC010000258.1 GCA_023133095.1 Gammaproteobacteria bacterium
CTTCAATGTTATTTAAGCCAGAAAATAGGCTCTCTTTGGAAATACGTAAGATGCCAGTAATAACTGCTTTGTACAGATATGGGTTGGTTTTAAGCGCTGCGCCAAATAAGCCCCGCATGAAACCTATCATTTCATCATAGTAACCATGCAGATAAGCTGCCTGGATTGGGGTATCATATTCATCTATTAATAACCAGGGTTTAACCCCAAAATGATCCAGCAGATATTTGCTGAGAAGCTTAAAGGCATCTTCTATTTCTGTTTTTGCTGCTTTACCCTGTACAATGGCGCTAAAGAGTTTTTTATCGTTAGCTCTTATCTTAGGGCTATCAAGTAAATATTGATGTTCACTGTATAGATCACTGACTAATCTTTTCAAACAAGCATAGGCATTGTCAAAGTTATGATCTTTAACATCTTTAAAAGTTACAAAAATAACTGGATATTTACCTTGATGCTCTAGATATTTACCGTTATCTACAGTAGTTATTTGTAAGCCATCAAATAGATCTTGAGTAGATTGTTTAAAAGCCTCTGCCGCTAGAAAGTGATGTAGCATAGATAAATTTAGCGTTTTACCAAAGCGTCTGGGTCTGGTAATTAAGATAATTTGGGTTATATCATCAATAACCTCTTTGATAAATAAGCTTTTATCAATAAAATCTAAATTTTGTTCTATTATGCTGTGAAAAATATCATAGCCAATTGGTAATCTCATAAAACAATCCTCACATTAATATAAGCATTATATATGATATTATCTAAATATTATATGACTTCAGTTAATAAGCCAAATCAGCACTGTAACCAAAATGGACAGAATTATCTAAAAAACGTCCTTTTATTGGAGTGATTTTTACAATTACCATATTTTGCATCATCTCTTCATTTTGCTCGAACTCTTTTAGTTGCGGAAATTTATCTAATAGAAGGGCATGTGCTTTTTGCATCTCGGCTTTATCTTGTACAACTTCAGCTTTGCCAACCATTTGTAATCCTTCTAAAGTAAGCCATGGTGCATCTTCATCCATATCAATGGTATAGCCAACTTTTGGATTGCTGCTAATATTTGTTATCTTTTGCGTATTTTTGTCAGTGGCAAAATATAGTACAGCTGCCTCAGAGGCATAGCCTACGGTATGAGCAAAAGCTTGGCCATCTGCAGCAGCCGTAGCCATGGTTAAATATTTGCGCGATTGAATAAATCGCTCTGCTTCTTGATGATAATTTTTAGTCATTGTCATTTCTCCTGTTAAAAAAATTAGTTACCCCGGTTTGTAGTATCTGCATGTCACCTGGAATTGTGAAAATGTGTTCCTTGCGCTGCCCAGGTCAGAGGGGAGAATGTGATTGATAGAAAAATTGCTATGCCAAGGAAGAACCTCATTTGTTGCCCTCATACTACTTTGATCTTTTTAAGCAAGCATATAACGGCACGCTGGAAAATACCAGAATTGAGCCATAGAAAATAATTGCTGCACCCGATCCGAAGATAGCCCAGAAGGCATAGGTTCCAGCTAATATAGCAATGATGATATGAGTTCGCTGTTGTTTGGTCAGGGTTTTGTTGTTTCGTTTTATGATAATAATTTCTGCTATGGTAGTGTAAAAGTAGGGGATCAACGAGGTCAGTGCTGCCATCAAAATTATGACTTGAAACTGCTGTACTAGATTAGGGCTTGCAGTTATTAATAGAAGTATAGTCATGAGGAGTGAGGTTATAACTAGACCCCAAACTGGCACATCTGCTTTATTGCGCTTGGCAAAGATCCGTGGAAATAGTTTGTCGTCTGCTGCTGCCATTGGCACCTGACCCTGGATTAAAATCCAGCCATTTAGCGATCCAAAGCATGATATGGCGGCGCCGGCCGCGATAATCCAATCACCCCATTTACCAAAAATTATTCCAGCAGCTGCTGCAAAAGGTGAGGTGGAGTGTGCTAAAACA
>JAGLXC010000259.1 GCA_023133095.1 Gammaproteobacteria bacterium
GCACCAAGACGATTTGGCAAATCAAGCTTAGCAGAAAAGGCCATTAAAATAAGCCAGCTGCCTGTGGTTAGCTTAAACTTTAATGTTTGTGCTGATGAAAATGATATTGACCTTTTGCTAAGGCAAGGAGTCGCTAAACTTATTGGTAAAGCAATCGGGCCAATAGAACAACTCATACATTCAATAAAAAATTATGTCTCTACCTTTACACCCAGTATTCATTTCGGCGCGAAGAATAGCTTTTTAGAGTTAGCACCGAAAAAACACTCCACAGCTGCTAGCAATATTGAAGAAGTATTGCTTTTGTTGGAAAAATTGCTAGCTGAAAAAAAGCAAAGAGCAATCATGTTGTTTGATGAATTTCAAAATGTTGGCATAATTGCTAAAGGCAGCGGTGTTGAAGCAGCAATAAGAAATGTTGCACAAGATATGCACTATCTAGTTATAATATTCTCAGGTAGTAACCGAAGCTTGCTTGTTTCAATGTTTGATGATGAAAGCCGTCCATTATATAAGTTATGCCGCAAACTATATCTGCAGCGAATAGAATCGCAACATTACCAGAAACATCTCAATAAAATTGCCAAATTAGCCTGGAAAAAGACCTTACCCCCAGAGATTTTTGCAAAAATTATTTCACTATCAGGTCAACATCCATATTACGTTAATTATTTATGTGATGTTATTTGGACAGAGTGTAAAAACTTGCCTAAAATTACTGATATTAAACACTGTTGGGATATACTGGTCGAAGAAGAAAACAGCGACGCTAACACTGAAATTAGCCAGCTCTCGTTAGGACAGAAAAAAATAATTAAATATATTGCCAATTATGAGGAAGAAAGCTTAATGTCAGCTAGCGCCATAAAAATAATAGGCATGGCTTTAAGCTCAATCTCTGGGGCCATTGCCGGACTATTAGAAAAAAATTTTATTGACAAACAAGAGGCTCATTACCGCATAATTAATCCTGTTGTTAAATATTTGTTACAACAGAACCATGTGATCGAATAAGTGGAGGAGACAAACCATGCGTACACCTATCATTGCTGGTAACTGGAAAATGCACAACACTATTGCTGCTGCGTTGGAATTGGTTAAAGGCATTCATTATGGCTTGCCATGGCCTGGAGAAGTCGAGGTTATTGTGGCGCCCCCTACTACAGCAATCAGTAAAGTTGCTGATTTCTTGCAGGATTCATATATCCAGGTGGCGGGTCAAGACCTATTTTGGGAGGAGTCTGGTGCCTATACTGGGGAGATTTCGGGCACGCTATTGCAAGATGCCGGCGCCAGTGCTGTAATCATTGGCCATTCTGAAAGGCGCCAATATTTTCATGAGACAGATGCAACTGTTAATAAAAAGATCAAGGCAGCACTTGCGCTCCAGCTAATGCCTATAGTTTGTGTCGGCGAAACTTTAGCTGAACGCGAAGCTGGCCAGGTCACAGAGGTAGTAAGAACTCAAATTTTAGAGGGCTTAGCTGGCCTAACCACTGCAGAGGTTACTGATTTAGTTATTGCCTATGAGCCAATCTGGGCTATTGGCACTGGTAAAACTGCAACACCACAGCAAGCAGAAGATGTACATGTGATAATCCGGCATATCATTGCAGAGCAATTTGGTAATGATGCAGCTGACGCTGTCAGAATTTTATATGGCGGCAGTGTTAAGCCAGCCAATAGCAAAGAGCTGCTTAGTCTGCCTAATGTTGATGGTGCCTTAGTTGGCGGCGCTAGTTTAAAAGCAGCTGATTTTATCGAAATCATTAAGAGTGTTTCCTAATAAAAAGATCGCCTTCAACGTCCTTTTGTAACTTCTTCAAAATCCATATTTATTGATTTTGAAGAAGTTATCGAGGACCAACAAACTTCTTTGAAATCGATAAATATAGTTTTCAAAGAAGTTTTATAGGGACAAATTGCCCTCATGATTTTAATAATCTGCAAGCATCTGCAAAAATAGCTTTTGCATCTTTTCTACTGCGAGCTCGGCCCCCTGGAGAGTCTGCTCATGGCTCAATGCTTCAGGGTGCATGCCTGCCGCCAGATTAGTAATAGCCGAAATTGCTGCCACTTTCATACCACAATGGCGTGCAACAATGTTATCAGCAACGGTTGACATGCCTACTGCATCAGCACCCAAAGTACGAAATGCCGCGATCTCTGCTGGAGTTTCAAATGCAGGACCCGAGGTTGCAAAATAGACTCCCTGCGCCAATTTGATACCTATCTTTTCAGCAGCTTTGCTAAATTTAGCCCGCAGCTCTGAATCATAGGCATTCTCCATGCTTACAAAGCGTGGGCCAAACTCATCTTCATTAGGACCAATTAAAGGATTGGTAAATTGATAGTTAATATGATCATTAATTAGCATTAGCTCGCCAACACCAACTTCGTGCCGTAATGATCCTGCTGCATTGGTCATTAATAGAGTTTCACAACCAAGCAACTTTAAGGTCCGAATTATAGTTTTAATTATTGTGGTGTTACCCTCATATGAATGCGCTCGTCCCTGTAAACAGGCAACTGGCTGCCCCTGCAACATGCCAAGATGCAATTTTCCTGCATGACCTGCAACATTGCCAGAACAGGGAAAGCCTGGTAATTCACTGTATGAGATAATGGTCGCATCGGTTATCTTTTCTGCCAGAGGACCTAAGCCTGAACCCAAAACAATGCCTATTTTTGGAACAAAATTAGGGACACGTTGTTTTATTATTTTTGCTGCGGCAATTGCATGTTCTGTCATTCCTATTTCTCCAAATGTTCAGGGTTAAAAGCACCAGGTAATAGCTGATTAAGCTTTATTGTTTGTTGTACCTTTTCTGTATCACAAAGATGAACTGGGATATCAGGAGTAAGAGCCAACTCTGCCAAACGTTGTCTGCAGGCACCACATGGCGTGCATAGTGCATCGCCTGAACCCATAACTACAACCTCTTTAATCTTCTTTTTCCCTGCTGTTATCAAGGCACCAATAGCTGCTGACTCAGCACATATTGTTACACTATAGGAGACATTTTCTACATTGCAGCCAGCAAACAGCTCATCATCTTCAGAGCGTATACAAGCGCCAACTGCATAATTAGAATATGGGTTATAAGCGTTTAGCATAGCTGCTCGCGCCATTTTTATCATTTCATCTACCATTATGTTTTCCTCGAATAATTTATGAAAATATATATTTTATTATATCAAACAACAGTACAGTTAAGCCAGCAGCTACAGGGATTGTAATAATCCACGAGGTAAAGATGTTGCGCACAACTCGCAAATCTAAGGCGCCAATACCACGCGCCAGGCCAACCCCAAGAATAGCCCCAACTAAGGTTTGAGTAGCAGAAACTGGAATACCTATACTAGTTGATACTACCACGGTAGCAGCTGCCGCTAAAGTCGCACAGTAGGCACGACTGGGAGTTAGTGCGGTAATTCCTGATCCTACTGTTTGAATAATTTTTCTGCCATAGGTAAAAAAGCCAATAACCACAACCGCAGCACCAGCAAATAATATTGACAGGGTAAACAAACCATTCAAATTCGTATGGCCAACATGCACCAGACTAATTATAGCTGCAATCGGACCAACTGAGATCGCAACATCATTAGAGCCATGAGCATAGACCATAGCACAAGCAGTAAAAAGCATTAATACAGCAAACATCTTCTCAACATAGATAAACTGCTCCTTATGCTCAGGTCGGCCTTCGGGTTTAATCCGCTTTAACATGAACTGGCCAATAATCAGGATGACAATACCTGAGGCAATAGCAATTAATACATTATGGCGTAAACTA
>JAGLXC010000026.1 GCA_023133095.1 Gammaproteobacteria bacterium
GTTAGAACGGGTTGTAAATGCTGCGCAAAAACTCAACCCAGCCAACATCTACGTAATTCATGGTAATGGTGGCGACACTATAAAAAAAACACTCTCACACCTAAAGCTAGAGTGGGTAGAGCAAAAGCAGCAACTAGGCACAGCCCATGCGGTAATGCAAGCGCTGCCATATGTAGATGATAACAGCCGCATCTTAATTTTATATGGCGATGTGCCATTAATATCAGATAAGCTATTAAAACAACTAATCGACAGCACTCCTCAAAATGAATTTGGCCTGATTACAGCAAAATTAGCCAACCCCTTTGGTTTTGGTCGCATTATTCGTGACACCTATCATAAAATTATCGCGAATGTAGAGCAAAAAGATGCGACGCCTGATCAAGAGCAAATTCAAGAAATTAATAGCGGCATCATGCTGGGACCTGCCAAAGAGTTTAAACGCTATCTACCCCAAATAAAAACCAACAATCAGCAAGGCGAATACTATCTAACAGATATTATCGCTACAGCAGTTGCAGATCACCATACCATCAACGGCCTTATCGCACCTAAACCAGAAGAGATCTTAGGCATCAATGATAAATCCCAGTTAGCAGCATTAGAGCGCTACTATCAAAGGCAACAAGCAGAAAAACTAATGCAACAAGGCTTAACCATCATGGACCCAGCTCGCTTTGACCTACGCGGCAGCTTAGAGTTTGGCAAAGATGTTGTAATCGACATAAATGTGTTAGTAAAAGGCAAAGTTAAATTGGGAAATAATGTAAAGATTCAAGCTAATTCAATTATTGAAGATACAGTTATCGAGGATAACTGCTCAATTGGCCCATTTGCCCGCACCCGTCCTGGCACCTACATCAAAGCTAATGCCGAGATAGGCAACTTTGTTGAGCTCAAAAACACCACCTTTGGCGAAAACAGCAAAGCCAACCATCTAACCTATTTGGGCGATACAACTGTTGGCAAAAATGTAAACATTGGCGCCGGCTCTATCACCTGTAACTATGATGGTGTAAACAAACATCCTACCGCCATTGGCGACAACGCCTTTATCGGCTCTAACACCATGATGGTCGCTCCGGTAAAAATTGGCAAAAATGCAACCACAGCTGCAGGCTCAGTAATCACAAAGGATGCTCCAGATGACGAACTAACCATAGCCAGAGCCCATCAAGCCAGCATCAAAGGCTGGCAGCGCCCTACTAAAAAAAGTTAGGGGACGCTCTTAATTTAGGGACACTCTTTGAGATATAGCTTCAGTCAAACACTAATGCCCATATGCTTCCTACCATTGTAAAGATAAGTAGTAAAGTCAGTTACTAAAAGAGTGTCCCTAAATTAAGAGCGTCCCCCAACTACGGTATTGATATAGGGTATAATCTACGCTATAGTCAAAATCCCTTAATTATTGAATGAGGATCCAATTATGTGCGGAATTGTTGGTGCTGTAGCACAACGTAATGTAGTACCTATCTTGCTAGAAGGTTTAAAGCGACTTGAATATCGTGGCTATGATTCAGCAGGTATTGCTGTACTCAATAAAAACAACCATATCAAATGCATTAGGGTTGCCGGCAAGGTGGAAAGGCTGGCTACAGCTCTAAACAACCATCCAATTAAGGGTAACACTGGTATTGCGCATACTCGTTGGGCTACTCATGGCGCGCCTTCTGAGCAAAATGCCCATCCACATGTTTCAAACGACACTATTGCTCTGGTTCATAATGGCATTATTGAAAATCATAACGCAATCAGGACTGAACTCACGCAGGCTGGCTATCAGTTTAGCTCTGAAACTGATACTGAGGTAATTGTTCATCTAATTCATCAAAACTACGCTGCTACTGGAAACTTTCTACAGTCTGTGCAATCAACAATATCTCAATTAAAGGGCGCTTTTGCGTTAGGAGTTATTAATAGCGACAACCCCAAACAAATTATTGCAGCACGCTGCGGTAGCCCGCTGGTAATTGGTCTTGGCATTGAGGAGTTCTTTATTGCCTCTGATCATATGGCTCTTTTGCCTGTGACCAACCGATTTATCTACTTAGAAGAGGGTGATATTGCGCTTATCACTGAACAAGGAGTTACTATTTTAGATAAAGATAATAACAAAGCGCAGCGCAAAATTTATATTCATGCAGCAGCTCACGACAGCGCGGATCGCGGCAGATATAAGCACTACATGCAAAAGGAGATCTTTGAACAGCCAGAAGCAATAAAAAATACCTTACAAGGCCGCATAAATAATAACACTTTAGAACTTGCAAACCTGTTTGACTATGATGCTGAACCAATATTTAGCAACATCAAAAGAGTACAGATAGTTGCTTGCGGCACCAGTTTTCACGCCGGCTTAATCGCTAAGTATTGGATTGAAGAGATTGCTCACTTACCCTGCCAGATTGAGGTTGCAAGTGAAATTCGCTATCGTAAAACCATTGTTCAGCCCGACACTCTTTTTGTTACTATTTCTCAATCTGGCGAAACTGCTGACACCTTAGCAGCTCTGCGCCAAGCAAAAGAGCTAGGTTATAAACACAGCTTAACTATTTGTAATGTGCCCCAAAGCTCTCTGGTACGCGAATCAGATCTAGCTATCTTAACTAAAGCAGGTCCTGAAATCGGAGTTGCCTCCACCAAGGCCTTTACAACTCAGTTAACTGCTCTCTTGATGCTTACTATTACTCTTGGCCGACACAATGGCCTAGACTCCACAGCAGAGGCTAATTTAGTAAAACAATTAGCCGTTTTGCCAGAATTAACCAGGCAAGTTTTAACTCTGGATAAAATGATTGCTACCCTGGCAACTCAATTTGCAGAAAAACAGCACTGCTTTTTCTTAGGTCGCGGCACTCAATATCCGGTTGCAATGGAGGGCGCACTAAAATTAAAAGAGATCTCCTATATTCATGCTGAAAGCTATCCAGCCGGCGAATTAAAACATGGACCCCTTGCCTTAATTGATAAGGAGATGCCAGTTATTGTGGTGGCCCCAAACAACGAACTGCTAGAAAAATTAATCTCGAACATACATGAGGTCCGTGCTCGTGGCGGAAAGCTGTTTATCTTTGCTGATAGCTCAGTTGATATCCCTACTGAAGATGATCTGGTGGTAATAAAAATGCCGCAAGTAGAGCATGCAATTGCGCCTATTATTTACACTGTTCCATTGCAACTATTGGCCTATCATGTCGCCGTATTAAAAGGCACAGATATTGATCAGCCTCGCAACTTAGCTAAGTCGGTAACAGTTGAGTAGGATGAACCTGGGTGCATATTCGTCCAGGTTTATTTCTGCTCCTACTAATAATTATGCAATCAGCTTTTGCAACTACAAACCCACAGCCAAAGCTGGCTTTAACCTTAAAAGATGCAATTTTATTAGCTGTGCGCCAAAACCCAGATGTGGAGACCGCAGAGTTAGATCGGGTTATCCAAAAATATGCTTTAGTGGTCGCAAAAAATGAGTTTCAACCTCAATATTCGCTCAGCGGCCAGCTCAATGATAATCCCGGCGAAACAGAATCCCTTACCTTTGATGTTAATCCTGCTGTTAGCTTAAAAAATCACTATGGCACAGAGGTTTCGCTCTCATCTTTTAACTCAGACTATGGCAAACAATATAATCCAGCCTTTGCAGTTAAGATCATGCAACCCTTAATCCGTGGTTTTGGAAAAGAGATGGTTATGGCTGACCTTAACAATGCCTTTGACACTGAAGCAATCAATAAGCTCAATCTAAAAAATCAAATCATAACTACAGTTACTAACGTTATCGCGGATTATATGGCAGTAACCCAAAGTCAGGAGACACTTACAGTAGATCAAGCAACCTTAAAATCCTATCAACAAACTGTAACCAAAGACAAAGAGCTGATTGCAGCTGGTAATATGGCGCGCACTGATATTGTGCAAACTCAAGCAAAAGTTGCCTCGCAAAAAGCCACTATTCAAAACGATATCAATGAGCTAGAGCAACAAAAGTTACAGCTATTTGACACTATTGGTTTACAACCTGATACGACTATTTCTATTCCTGCCAAGATAAATTTTCAGACTATAGCAGAAGCCATTAACCCAAAAATTGCTACAACAACTACTCTTTCACACTACAAAAATTTAGCCCTACAAAATGACATCACCTATCAAATTGATGGGATTACTTTGCACACGCTTCAGCGTCAACTATCAACTGCAAAAAATAACAATCTGCCAGAGTTAAATCTAACTGCCAGTAAGGCCTTTAATGGTAATGCAACTACTGATCTTGATTATGGCAATAGCGGCTTAGAGACTAACATGTTAAGCAATACTTACATTGGTCTTGAACTTAATGTACCAATTGATAATAAAGAGTTAAAACAGGAGGTAATCAATGCTCGCATTGCAATTGACAAAGCTGAAGTTCAATATAAAGAGCAGCAACGCCAAATAGAGATCAACACTACCAATGATTTTCATGCAGCATTAAACAATAAAACTCAACTACAGCTAACGCAACAAGCACTACTATTACAGCATCAGAATGTCACTATTGCGAAACGTAAATATAGTGTTGGCCGTATTTCAACTTTTGAGATCTTAAACGATCAGGAACAACTACTAACAGCAGAACAAGAGCTTATTAATAGTCAGATCAACTATATCAATTCGCTGGCAACCTTTGACCAAACTTTAGGAACTACACTTACGCATTGGGACATAAGGGTGAAATATTAATATGAAAGCCCTGCCACTATTTAGCTCTATTTTTATACTACTTTTTTGCACTACTGCATGTGCAAATTTTAAAATAATAATAGCAAAGCCACAAACATTTACTAACACACTATATTATACTGGAACGATTGCTCCAGTAACAAAAACAGCCATAACCGCTCCAACTGATGGCACCATAACTAAGATATTTTTCAGCTATGGCGCCAACATAAAAGCCGGCCAAAAACTCTACTGCATAAAAACTAACGACAAAAACTCTAACTTTCAGCAAAGTTTTACTGAATATCTAAAAGCACAGCAAAATTTTATCAGCGCTAAAGATAAAACCCATAGTAATACGCAATTATATCAAGATGGATTAATTGCAAAAAATGAATATGAGACCACTAAAAACAGCTACTATTTAGCTGAACTTAGCTATATGCAGGCTAAAACTAATTTCAACGCTATTCTTCGACAACATAAGATAGACAACTTTCCCAAAGTTAATTTGCAAAACATAAACTCTATCAAAAATCTATTAGCACAATTAAAGCCCAAAATCGACAACATAGAGATAGCAGCTCCAATATCTGGCACTGCCCTGCTTCCAAAAAATAGTGAACAACCACTGCCTGGCACTCAAATAAAAGCCGGGCAAATATTGCTCTATCTTGGCAATTTGTCTGGCGTATCAATACAGATAAAAATTAGTGAAATTGATATCAATCAGATTCATATCGGCCAAACAGCAACGATTACCAGCGCCGCTTTCCCAGGCTTAACTTTGCATGGAGTTGTAGAGCAGATAAACTCTCAAGCTCTTAACAACAATGGAACTCCAGCTTTTCCAGTAACAATAACCATACCCAAATTAACTCCAGCCCAACAAAAATTAGTACATGTTGGCATGAGTGCTAAAGTTGCGATCAGCCTTGAACATTGTAAACAAATTCTAATTCCTATAAATGCTGTAAGCTATAAAAATGGTCAAAGCATGATAAAACTATCCTTAAAAAATAGTACTAAAACCAAAATGGTAGCTGTAACTACAGGTCCTACTACTGCAAATTCAGTTATAATTACCCAGGGTTTAAATTCAGGAGATAGAGTTGTCATTCCATAGGAGTAATTACTGTTGCTAAACATTAAATTTCAATGCCAGGATGCAATCACCAATATATTAGCTGCAAAACTACGCTCTGTACTAACTCTGCTTGCAATTTCAATTGGCACAGCAGCCGTAGTTGCCATGCTTTTAGGCGGCAAAATCGCAACCAGCGAAACTTTGAGTCAATTTAAAACTTTAGGCACTGATCTTCTCGCTATCACTATAAATCCAACCTTACAAAACAATGGAAACAATAAACTTACTTTAGCTAAAGCCATAAAACTGCAACAAAGTTCTAATGCCATAATAAAACTAGCACCATACACTAGCATATTCACACCAATCAGCTTTGCTGACCGTCCGATTCAAGCCGGCACTATTGGCGTAACAGAAAATTTTTTTAACATTGTAAAAGCTCAACTATTCCAGGGTCGTATTATCTACCAGGTCGATAATACTATGCATTTTTGTGTTATTGGCAATAACATCTACCAACAGCTAAAACCATACACTGCAAATCCTCTAGGAAAACAGCTAAATTTAGGCCCAGATCTTTTTACAATTGTTGGAATATTAAAGCCATGGCCAGAAAATAGCTTTATTAATGCAGCTGTTAACAATGCAATTTTTGTACCAATCAAAACCATACCACGGCTAAGCAAATATGCTGCTATAAATAACATAATCTTAAAACTAGTCCCAAACACTCATCTGAAAAAACTCACAACAAACATTAATAGATATTTTGCAATCAATGCACCTGGCAAGCAGCTCTCTATTCGTAGTGCAAAACAACTTATAAGCAGTATGACAAAACAGAAACAGACCCTAACTATCTTGCTTGGTTTTATTGGTACTATCTCACTCCTGGTTGGTGGAATTGGAATCATGAACCTGATGCTGATTACAGTTAACGAACGTAAAGGTGAAATCGGGATTAGATTGGCTGTCGGAGCTAAATGCTCTGATATTAGAGCTTTGTTTTTATTAGAGGCAATGCTCCTGACCCTGATAGGAGCTATTCTTGGGGTATTAGTTGGTGTTGCTGCAGCATTTATCATTGCACACATGAAACATTGGCATTTTCATCTATATTTAGCACCGCCTTTGCTTGGCTTTAGCGCCGCAATTATTACTGGTATTTTCTTTGGCTCCTATCCAGCTTACCAGGCCTCTAAGCTTACTCCTATTGAGGCTTTAAGAAGCAAATAGCGTCCATTCCAGGCCAACCGCTTTGCCAACGAGATATAGCGTTTGGCCCTACTACCGTGGTCAATGTCCGAAATATTAATTGACGTTTGATATGGACAACTGCCCCAACGGGGCAAAATGGGATAGCCCAAGGTGAAACCTTGGGTATTGAGTTCTCCCCGAAACCGAACCCTGAAAGGGTGAAACAGTATGCCACAATCTTTATCTAATGTTTTCATGCATCTGGTTTTCTCTATGTGTGGAATTAATGATTGTTTCGCCCCTTCAGGGC
>JAGLXC010000260.1 GCA_023133095.1 Gammaproteobacteria bacterium
TATTATCAAATTTACCACCAGCATGCAGGATAGTCATAATTACCTCTGCAGCTGAGCAACCCTCCTCTGGATGAATGTCAACCGGAATACCCCGGCCATTATCTTTAACAGTAACCGCGCCGTCAGTATGAATAATAACCTCAATAGCGCTACAAAATCCGGCTAAGGCCTCATCAATAGAGTTATCAACCACCTCAAACACCATGTGGTGCAAACCTGTACCATCATCGGTATCACCAATATACATGCCAGGACGTTTGCGTACCGCGTCTAGCCCGCGCAAAACCTTAATATTACCAGAATCATATGTCGTCACGTTAACTACTCCAACTACTGTCAAATCCAAAACCTAATAAAACGAATAATTATAGCATATTTACAGAAATAAATGCATCTAAGGTTTGTTTGGTTCAAATGCACTTTATCTGAATAAAGGTGTTTTTTCATAAGTGAAAATTTTACCCAAAAAACCATGTTAGTGCAAAAAATGTCACTTTATGACACTTTTTACTTGCAAAAAGTGTCATATTCGTACATTATTTACACATGAAACGTTTGTTTATTAAAAAACTTATCGAATGGAAAGATGCTGAAATTCGCAAGCCATTGATTGTAAAAGGCATAAGACAATCAGGAAAAACCTATTCTATTACTGCATTTGGTAAAAATCATTTTCCCAATATGCACTATATTAATTTCGAAAAGGATGGTCGTTTTGCCAAAATTTTTGAAGCAGACTTTAATCCAATAAGAATTATCGACGAACTTAGCTTTGCTTTAGATACTGCAATCAATATTACCACTGACTTACTATTTTTTGATGAAATTCAAGCCTGTCCTAAAGCTTTAACCAGTTTAAAATATTTTCAGGAAGATATGCCTGAATTAGCTTTATGTTCTGCCGGATCGCTATTAGGTGTGCATTTATCTACCGAATCTTTCCCAGTTGGGAAAGTAGATTTATTGAAAGTCTCTCCCATGTCATTTGAAGAATTTTTAATGGCACTAGACGATAACAAATCAATTGAGTTTTTGTGTAACATTTCAATACAATCAACTATTCCAGAAATAATACACACCCACATTTGGCAACAATTAAAACTATATTTTATAGTCGGCGGTCTACCTGAAGTGGTGCAAACCTTTAAAAACAACCAGACAAATTTATATACAGCTTTAGAACTAGTTAGAAAAAAACAAACCGAACTAATTCTTGCCTACAATGCTGATATGGCCAAACATTCTGGCAAAGTTAATGCTATGCATTTAGATCGACTTTGGAAAGCAATACCTGCTCAACTAGCTAGAGAACAAGATGGTTCAGCAACAAAATTCAAATTCAAAGGCATTATTCCCGGCATCAATCGTTACAGCCGTTTAGCAGGAGCTATTGATTGGTTAGAAGCAGCTGGACTAGTAATTAAAACCCATATAGTCAACTCAGGAAATTTGCCTTTTGCTGCTTATAGCAAAGAAAATGCTTTTAAACTATATGTCGCTGATGTTGGATTGCTGGGCGCATTAAGTGAGCTGACACCACAAACCATTCTTGCTTATGATTATGGAACTTATAAAGGCTATTTCGCAGAAAATTTTATTGCGCAAGAGTTTCAGTGCTCAGGTGTAGCTAATCTTTACAGTTGGCAAGAAGGCCGTTATGAAATAGAATTTCTACGTGATATTCAAGGGCAAGTGATACCTATTGAAGTTAAATCCGGCTGGGTTACGAAAACCCACAGCTTAAATATTTTTGCAGAAAAATATAAATCCAGCTATAAAAC
>JAGLXC010000261.1 GCA_023133095.1 Gammaproteobacteria bacterium
TAAAGAGATCAAAGAAAGCAATTTTAACATGGCATATAGCCGCTTGTATGAATTAATACTAAAGATCTTTGATGGATTTTCCTATTTACTTGGCAGCCCTGAGCTAACTGATAGACAAAAAAGGTCATATCAGTTAATTTTAAATGGCGAGGCAAATCAGGCTCAGCTTGCAACCGCATTACAATTACTAACAGAATGCCTATACCAGCACCACAAAGTAAAGCCGTGGTTATTAATAGATGAGTACGACACACCAATACAAGCAGCTTATGTTAATGGCTATTATGATGAAATGATGATGGCTATGAAAGGATTATTTGGCGCAGCACTTAAATCAAATTCATCCCTATATCGCAGTGTAATTACCGGAATTTTAAGGATAGCAAAAGAGAGTTTATTTTCAGATTTGAATAATCTAACAACATATTCTATGTTGATGGATGAATTTTCAGAACATTTTGGCTTTACCGAAGCAGAAGTACAATCATTGTTACAGCAAGCAGGATTAAGTCATCTATATGAAGATATCAAAGCCTGGTACAATGGATACATAATGGGCACAGAGACAGTTGTCTATAACCCGTGGTCGATTGTTAACTGCATAAAAAGACACGGTGATTTAAAACCTTACTGGATTAATACGAGCGATAATGTGTTAATCAAATTGTTATTGCAGCAAGCTGATGGATATATAAAAGAGGGAATAGAGCAAATATTACAGCAAAAGCCAATCGAAGTATTAGTTAATGAAAACATGGTGTTTGGAGATTTGTATACTAACAAAGAAGCAATTTGGAGCTTACTGCTATTTAGTGGTTATTTGAAAGCATCAGACAGACAAAATGAAAGAAGTAAAGTTAGGTGTTTATTGAGCGCGCCTAACAAAGAGGTGGCTTCGCTATATCAAGATATTATTCAAGAATGGTTTACTGATCAAGTTGGACAAATACAATATAACGAACTCTTAAGAAATCTAGTAGAGGGAAAAATAGAAGAATTTAAAGCTATCTTTCAACAAGTTCTATTAGAAACGATAAGTTATTTTGACACAACAAAGATGCATCCTGAAAAATTTTATCATGGCTTAGTGCTGGGAATGGTTGTGAGTCTTAGCAATACCCATATAATTAAGTCAAATCACGAGAGTGGTTTTGGCAGATATGATGTAATGATAATTCCAAAAGATAAAAGCAAGTTGGGTTTAATCATAGAATTCAAAACAGCAAACAAAGAAGATAATTTAGAAAATGCTGCAAAGACAGCAATGAAACAAATTGAAGAGAGACAATACGAAACTGAACTAAAGCAGCATGGTATTAATAATATATTAAAATTAGCAATGGCTTTTAAAGGTAAAGAGGTTTGTATCTTAAGAGATTCCGAAATCTAGCTTTGACTTTGCTGGAGATCACCTAACAAAGTCAAGACTTGCCCCTTTTTTTTGACCAATTTTTTATCTGATAGAAATAATAGAATGTGCTAAAATTAAATGCAGGATACTTGTGTAGAACTATAAAGAGTTTAGCCTTAGCGGTGTTTGTCAAACAAGTTGTCGCATTTTTTAGATTTGTCTTAATGCAAGCTCTATATGTGAACCAAGAATGTTATGTGACCTACTGAAGTCAGTGAGTAATTCAGATAATAAGACTATTTAGTGCCTGACAGAAAACTCCTTTTTTCAAAGAAAACGGACTGATGAGGAAATCATATTTCACTATTTCTAGAAATTATTTTCCCAA
>JAGLXC010000262.1 GCA_023133095.1 Gammaproteobacteria bacterium
GAGCAACAAGTACGAACTGTGGCCGAGCAGAAAATCATCTCCTACGGCACCTCCAGCTATGGTTATGATGTCCGCTGCGCCCCTGAGTTTAAGGTCTTTACCAATATCAACTCTGCTATAATCGATCCAAAACAATTCACAGCAACAAGCTTTGTTGACGTTGAAACCGATGTTTGCATAATTCCGCCTAACTCCTTTGTGTTAGCTCGCACAGTTGAATATTTCCGCATCCCACGCAATGTGTTAACCATTTGCCTGGGCAAATCCACCTATGCTCGCTGCGGCATCATTGTTAATGTAACCCCACTGGAGCCTGAGTGGGAGGGGCATGTGACGCTGGAATTTTCTAATACAACTAACCTGCCGGCCAAAATTTATGCTAATGAAGGGGTGGCACAGATGCTGTTTTTAGAATCAGATGAAGAATGCGAAACATCCTATCGCGACCGCGGCGGCAAATACCAAGGCCAGGTTGGGGTGACTCTACCGATCACTTAATGAAAAAATTGTACAAAAATATTATCCTTAATAAGGTTTCCTTAAGATTTTAGTTCTATAATAAATATAAGGCGCTATATTAATCTATTAGATACAATATAATATGGTCTAATATCTAACTATACGCTATAACAAATTAATTTTTATAACCAAAAAAAGAGGATAAAAATATGCTAAAATTTTTTAACGCCCAACAACCAGCTCAATCCAAATACTGGGATATAAAACCCTCAGGCATGGGTGGAATGCATGCTTCTCCAAAAGATCATGCCACCCCTATAATATCTATACAAACCAATCTACGCCGTAGCAATATAGAAATATCCATAAAGTATGAACAATCAAATCCTTATGAAAGAATCGCTACCTCATCAACCTTATTTACTGATATAGCAAAATATTTCGAGACAATAAAAGCTCAAGATCCATTCTTAGATCAACCAACAATTGATGCATTGATAGATCCTATAGTTCCACAATCGTTACTACTTGCCAAACAGGGCAGATTTGTAGAAGCCTTAGACTCATATCGCAGTGCCATATCCACGAACATACCCGCAAAGGAATTAATAACTTACATATTAAATCATCCATGTTTCACAGCAACGCCAGAAACAACAAATGCATTCATTCCTTTTTGTAAACAACATCAACTATATGAGCAACTACAAACTATAGTAGATAAAATGGAATTACTCGTTGAACCTAGCCACCAGTTCTTACAACTTAAATTTGAAGCAGCTTTTTTATCTAAACAACCACAAGAAAGAATTGTTGCATTGTTTCAACAACTATCTGGATCTGTAGTAGAAACGCTAACTGCTGAACCTGACACATTTTTAGCACTTGCTGAACTACTATATAATCTTAACCAACGAGTAAAATCAGTAGAACAACATAGATTCCAGCCATAAATTAGCTACTATCTACATTATAACTAACCTCAGGGCGCCCGCTAGTGGCGCCCAACAGATATTTTAAAGAATCTTTAAGCAGCCGCAAGGGCTCAGCGGCTCCCGGCGAAATTTTGTCAGAGATTGGTTCATAGCCGGAGCGTTATGGCAAGTATAGCAGAAAAAATTACTATCCATTTCTACAAAGGCAGGTCAAACTGAAGAGCCTTCCCACGCACACCAATTCGACCATCATGAGCCTCAATAATAGAGCGACAAATTGCTAAACCCAGCCCTAAACCATCATGTTTGGTGGTAAAGAACATATCAAAAATATACTCTTTTATCTCTTCTGAAATTTCAGGCCCTGTATCACAGATGTTAACAATAACATTACTTTTAGTGTGTGATGTTTTAATAGTTATTTTTGCACTTTCAACATCTTGACCTTGCACAGATTCAATAGCATTTTGCACTAGATTAAAGATCACTTGCTCAATCTGCACCCTATCACATGTAACTAAAGGCAATGCTTCATCTAGCTCTAACACAATAGATTTGATGTTAAAAAAATCCTGCTCTAAAAAATAGATAGTATTTTGAATAACCGTATTTATATTTTCTGGCTGTTTATGTAGTTGTTTTATACCAAAAAAACTATGTAAGCGATTTATTATCTCCCCTGCTCTTACTGCATGCAGCTCTATCTTTTTCATTGCCTCTACAACATCAGGTGAATGCAAATGCTGGGAAGCATTAAGACGCCGTTGACACTCTTGCGCATAAGAAGATATTACTGCTAATGGCTGATTAAGCTGATGTGCTAAACCAGAGGTTAACTCTCCCATAGAATTTAAGTGTTTAATCTGTTTCAACTGTCGCTGCTGTAGTCGCAACCGCTCTTCTGCCTGTCGCAATTCCGTAACATCAGTGATAGTGCCAATAAAACCATTAGCAACACCACGCTCATCTCTTGCTAAAGCTAAGCGCCCCAAAACCCAAACTATAGAGCCATCTGGCTGCTGCATTCTGCACTCCATAGTACTGGTATCTGCAGTCTGCAAACGTTCACATGCAGCCATCCATTTTTTCTGGCAGTGGTCTTGATCATCTGGATGAATAGCAATAAACAATCCATGCTCTAATAAGGTTTCTGCATCTCTTCCAGTAATTTCGCAACATTTTTTATTTACATAGGTAAATTTATTTTCAGAATTCACATGGAGAATCCCAACCGGATATAGTGCTGCTAAAGTTTGGTAACGTTTTTCACTAGCACGCAAAGCATTTTCTGCCATTTTGCGTGAAGTTATATTTTTATCTACTCCACGATAACTTAATAAATTACCCTTCTTATCAAGAACAGGCACTCCATTGGTTAGCAAACAGATCTTTTCCCCACTTTTAGTAATGTTCCAATTTTCTAAATCTATAATGGGTTGCTTTTTAGCAGTAATGGCCTGAAAAATTTTATTAACTCTTTCTGCTTCTTCTTTATGCATAAAATCGAAAGGGGTTTTTCCTATCAACTCCTTGATACTATACCCTAAAAATTGTTCTACTTGTCCTGAAGCATAAATATATCTACCATTTTCATCAACTTCCCACAGCCAATCAGCAGAGCTAAGGGCAATATCATGGAATCTTTTGCTGGCAGTATGCAGCTCTTTCTCAATTTTCTGCCGCATATTTATCTCATTCAATAACTCTTGATTCTTCTTCTCTAACTGCTTGACCTGCTGCCTGGATTGCGAACCAAATTGCCCATATATCTCTTTAAGCTCTGTACTATCAAATATAGTAATGATCATTCTGGCATAATTATGCTCATAGCCAGGATATATCTGTAGTCTAAATATAGTAGCAAGGGTGTATTGATCTATGGTTAAAACTTCCGTTTCGAATTCCATATAAGTTTCACCATGACATATCGCAATTAAAGTATTTTTATATGTCTCTATGGTTTTTGGTGAACAAAGATCGCGCCAATGGGCAAAAAATTCCTCGCTACTTTTCAGTCGAACTAACTTTAGCAGCGCAAGATTTATATCTATGATTTTAAAAAGTTGAAATTGCTCATCAACAACATGAGGATTTTTCGTTAAATATTCAGCAATATCTTCGCCATCAGGAAGATGAAGCTGATCTAGCCATTTTTTATTTGCCGAGTAATCTGCCACAAAAACTGGGATAGGCACATACTCAACTATATTTCCGTCAAAAGACATATTAGAATAATTTCCGTATTCGACTCAGTTTGAATCAATGCCGACATTATAAACAGACCTTGGCAGCAAACAAAAGAAGTTAACCCTAAAATTTGCATTTATGACTCAAGTCAGCGAAAATCTTTGCATAATGACTAATTATGCATCATCTAGCACTGATGGTAGCCCTCTGGAGCAGCTACAGGGTTCTGTTGAACGAATAACTTTTCATAGCGAAGAAACTGGTTTTTGCGTGTTGCGCACTAAGGTCCGTGGTTTTAAAGATTTAGTCACAGTTATTGGGAGTGCAGCTAGCATCACTGCTGGAGAGTATATTGAAGCTCATGGCTTTTGGTCTAATAACAAAAAACATGGGGTTCAATTTCAAGCTAAAGAGCTCAAAACAATTCCACCTTCAACTCTAGAGGGCATGGAAAAATACCTAAGCTCTGGCATGATTAAAGGCATTGGCCCCCACTTTGCTAAAAAACTAATTAAGGCTTTTGGCGTAGATGTCTTTGATGTTATTGAGCACAACCCCAACAAATTAACTAAATTAGCTGGCATTGGAAAAAAACGCCAGGATATGGTAACTGCCTCCTGGGAAGAACAAAAGACAGTACGCGAAATTATGGTTTTTTTACAATCCCATGGCGTTGGCACTGCGCGCGCAGTACGTATCTATAAAACTTATGGCGACCAGGCTGTAACTAAAGTACAAGAAAACCCCTATCGTTTGGCACTGGATATTCATGGCATTGGCTTTAAAACAGCCGACAACATTGCAATGCAACTTGGGATTCCCCGCGACTCAGTAATAAGAGCTAGCGCTGGCATACGCCATACATTGCAAGAGTTTGCTAAAAATGGTCATGTAGCAACATACATTGATGAATTACAAAAAAAGGCTGAAGCCCTATTAGAAATCCCAGAGGCTACCATTACCACTGCCATAAATGATGAGCTAACTGCGGGCAACCTAATTAAAGAAGAGATAGATAACAAGCCTGCACTCTTTCTGGCGCCACTTTATCAAGCTGAAGTTGCAGTTGCTAAACATTTAGCTCGCCTCAACCGAG
>JAGLXC010000263.1 GCA_023133095.1 Gammaproteobacteria bacterium
TTTGCAATTAGCAGCTAAAAACGGACATCCAGAAGCCGCACAGCTTCTGGCTGAAATAATAACAGGTAACAACCTGGATAATATTAACAATAACAAGGAGTTCCCCAATGAATAAAAACACTACAAAATCAAATAAATTTGTTCAAGACAACATTGCAAGCCAGACTAAAATCCTGGTAGTTGATGACTGCGATATGATACAACAAGTATTTCGCCTTTTCCTTAATGAACTTAATTGCAAAAATGTTGATGTCGCAGGAACAGGAAAACAAGCGCTATCACTGCTTTCAAAAAATAAATACGGGCTGGTATTTCTTGATATTGGCCTTCCAGACACAACCGGTATTGAAGTCTGCAAAAAATTTCGTCAGCAGGAACAAAAAGCTACAACCCCAATTATAGCTGTAACCGCATATGATGGAGCCAGACAGGATTGCTTTGATGCTGGAGTTAATGATTTTGTTGTCAAACCTCTCCTATTGGAGAAAATGGCAATTTTAGTAGCTCGCTGGCTCACGCCAGTTTTATAAAAATTGTAACAAGGGAAAAGGAGAAAAATAATGCTTATATTAACTCGAAAAATAGGCGAATCTATCAAAATTGGCGAACAAGCTGAAATTGATATAAAGGTCCTGGAGCTCAAAGGCAAACAGGTAAAGCTTGGTATAACTGCACCTTTGGATGTTGCGGTACATCGTAAAGAGATTTACGATAGAATCAAGGGGATAGAAGAAGCAGAGGAGTAATCGGTTGTTTAAAAATCTGCTTGGGGGTGCAAGGACAATTATAAAGACCAACCTGGGGCAGTTATAATTACCAAAGGCTTGGCTGAGACTTGTGCAGCTTTGGTATAGGATAATTCAAAGCGCTCTCTCAGTGCTGTAGATGGCTGCTCTTTATGCGCGGCGCAGGCTAACATGAGATCGCGAACTTTATTGCAATTTTTTTAGACTAATACTGCTGGGGGAGGGCCGGCAACATCATATTCGTCATCGTTGATTAATTTTATTACCTCGATTGGGTTTTGCTTTGTGGTTTTTACTCGTTCTCTCAATCTCTCAGCATCAGCTGCAGTATGCAAAGCCTTCCCAGAAAAACAAAAAACAATCAAAGCACTTCGGTTATGCGCTTCATCAGCTGGTATAGCTACGCCGAACAGGCGCCTTTCTATCTTTTTTATTTTTAACTCAAAGCACAGTGGATAATTTCGTATTTCACCACCCGCTCTTATGGAAACATTACCGATATCACCATGTAAACGATAAATCCCATCACTACCGCTATCCTGATTTGCAAAACGGGGTTTTACCTGATCAAATTGTGCTAGCAAATCTGTCGATAAACCCAATGGCGCATAATTACAATAGATATACGTAGGCACATCAGCATTTTCTACTAATTTGATGGGCTGATGATGCATGTTATCAATATGCCCACGAAACCAAGAAGATAGTCCTGCTGCCTCAGCTTGAGGCGGCGTTACTTGATAACCCTTAAAAAAGTTAGGGACCTGTAATCCATGCTTCCTTTTTTGTTTGGTTTGCTTAGCGGCCATTATTAACTGTTTTATTGCATCATTTGATAAACCTTGTCGGCGAAAAAAAGTAAATGGACTCTCAACAGAAGAATCTACGGTTTTATCAGTTGAATCAGGAAAGGCATCAGTCGTTGCTGCTGCAAATGATCGCAGATAGTCTTTGACTAATCTTGCTATGTCATCAGCCTCTAATTGTGTTGCATAAGCAATTAAAGCTGTCCCAACAGCTCGTATCGGTTTGAATTCAGCTTTTTTTTCTAACCCAATTAAATGAGATAACATGCGAGTTCTGTTTAAAACAACGATTAACATTAAATGCAATTCGGCAGATAGAGCAGATTTATCTGTCATATTTTCTACAACATAGGAGAATGTTTTGAAACTTCCACTATAAATAGCTGCCCCATAAAGTGTACATGTTGATGAACCATAAACCTCTTGTGAATAGCTAATGAACCACTGAAACTGGAATGGTGTTGGAGCAGCTTGATTGAATACCCTTAAACCTAAAGTGTTCTTAGGATGTTGAACCAGAGTTTGCAATATATCCAGCTTACCTTGCCTAGCTGCATACATAAAAGGCTCCATTTTGTCTAGCAAAATCTTCGGTTGCTTCAATAAGAGTGACACCAAAGAATCACTACCGAATATAATTGTTAGCACCAATGGAGAAAAAGGACTATCAGTTGATACAAAATTCGGATCGGCGCCATTATCAAGCAACCAACGAGCCTCTGGCTCTAAGTTATTGACTATGGCCCATCTTAATGGAGTTGAGCCATCCTTATATATAAAATCGAAGTTTTTATAACAGTGCGCTAACTGATTCAATAGCCTTTCTTTTTGAGGCGCTGGTATTTTTAGCAGCATTATAGAAGATAAACAATCCTGGAATTTATTTTCATCATCTATTGTTGTTTCTATTAACATCAAGAGACTCTCTATTTGTATTTTTTCTATTATATTGGGTTTATCGTTTTGTAACAAATCGTAGAAATATTTAAACAGGTAAGCCGTTGGATCATTCTGTACGAAATGCTCAGATCCAAACAATAATCTCCAAAATTCGCTTGCTATCTCAGGTGCTTTTAATCCCAAGAGTCCTTTGGTGAATTCCTTTTCGGCTTTTGTCCAAGTGGGTGTCGCATATTGTAATAATATTTGTAACGCGTTTAAATTATCTGCTTGAATAACAAGCGTCCAAATTGAATAAGGCACATCTTGACCTGGACACCTTAAATTCAATGAAGCTTGGACTCTGGCTGGATCAACTTGACGCAACAACGCCTCTAAAATATCTAACCTCCCTAATCTCATCGCATGCATAAAATAGGTCCATTTTTGATCAAGAGTTTTGCTTGTGCCTATGGGAGACACAGCCGGTATCGATACGCTACATACATCTAGCCCATTATTAATAAATAATGACACTATCTCTATACCCCATTTATTTCTCATAGCATATATGAATGGGGGAATACCTCTTTCATCGGGTTGATTTACATCTGCTCCAGCTTTAACGAGAAGCTCTATACTCTCGGCATCATATTTTTCTGGGAATGCCAGCAAGAAGGATAATAAGGGCATACTATGTGAAGTATATCCTTCAATTTTTGGCACCATAGTCTGTGTATCAATATCTTTAAGTTGGAGCATTTGCTTTAACAGTGACAAATCAATTGGGG
>JAGLXC010000264.1 GCA_023133095.1 Gammaproteobacteria bacterium
CTATAGTCTCTATCTTGGTAGGCAATTTACCCAACAAATTCAAATCGTTGCGCTCTTTTGCGGTAAAAGCTGTGTCTTTATTGGTAGCTGGATTTTCTAATAACTGATTACCTGTTAGTGATGTTGAAATATATTGGATATTGCCGTCACCATTTCTAACTATTTTCATGCTCATATTTTTCTCCTCAAAATGCAAAAAAAGTTGCTTTTCAGCTTAACAGTTTTATTATGTAGGTCAATTAAATTCTATTAATTGGGGGTAAAGATATGAAATATCGTACAGAGCATGATAGTTTGGGCGAAAGGAAAATCCCCTCTGATAAATATTATGGAACGCAGACCTTGCGGGCTATAGAAAATTTTAAAATCACCGGCAACACCATGGGCAGTAGGCCTAAGTTTGTCCACGCTTTAGCAGCTATTAAACAGGCTGCAGCTTTAACTAATATGGAGTTAGGCCTGCTTGACTCAAAAAAAGGTAACGCCATTATTGAGGCATCTAAAGAGGTCTATGAAGGTAAATTTAATGATGAATTTCCAATTGATATGATTCAAGGCGGCGCTGGAACCTCAGCCAACATGAATGCTAATGAGGTAATCTGTAACCGCGCCTTAGAGATTATGGGACACCAAAAAGGAGAATATGAATATCTACACCCCAATAATCATGTCAATCTATCTCAATCTACCAATGATGTTTATCCTACCGCATCAAAAATCGCAATAGTCTTAAGTAGCGTTGAGCTTATCGAAGGCATTGAAGCAATACGTGATGCTTTTTTTACTAAATCCAAAGAGTTCAAAGAAATTATTAAAATGGGCCGCACCCAGCTCCAGGATGCTGTTCCCATGACTATGGGACAAGAATTCCGTGCTTTTGGGGTATCCATTGATGAAGACTTAGTTCGCCTGAAAGAGGTTTTAGACCTTTGCAATGTTATTAATATGGGGGCAACAGCTATTGGCACAGGCATCAACACTTTGCCTGGTTACGCTGAAATTGTCTGCAGCCATCTTGCAGAGATCACCGGCCTTCCATTAACAGAAGCTCCAGATTTAGTAGAGGCCACAAGCGACACCGGCGTTTTTGTCTCGGTATCTTCAATTTTAAAACGCATCGCAGTCAAGCTAACAAAAATCTGCAATGACCTGCGTCTGCTATCATCAGGGCCAATTGCCGGTTTTAATGATATCAATCTGCCTGCGGTACAGCCTGGCTCATCAATCATGCCAGGAAAAGTGAATCCGGTAATTCCAGAAGTAGTTAATCAAGTCTGCTTTCAAATTATTGGTTATGACACCACCATCACCTTAGCTGCTTCTGCAGGGCAACTACAGCTCAATGCGTTTGAGCCTGTAATAGTCTATGACCTATTAGAATCTATGACCCTCTTTCGCCGCGCCTGCCTTACGCTAAAAGAGAACTGCGTAGATGGCATAACCGCAAATGAAGAGCACTGCCGCGAAGAGGTACTGCGCTCTCCAGGATTGATCACAGCATTTGCGCCATATATTGGCTATGAAGAGTCAGCCAGAATTGCAAAAGATGTCTTAAAAAGCGGCAAAACAGTGTATGACTACATCAAAGAATCCGGTATTTTAGATGACAAAGACATAGAAATAATCCTCTCTCCTAAAAACATGACCTCTCCTCACGCAAAATTTGACATTATTGTCAAAGTTCGTGAAAAACAAGAAGAAGGAGAGTAATCATGATAAGTAGAAAAGTCTCCTGGACGGCAATTTTGCCGGCCTCGTTATTAGTTGCTGGAAATTTATTAGGCATAGGCATTTTAGCCTTACCAATTAAAGTTGGCCTAAGCGGCTATGGTCCTTCCATGGTTGACATTAGCGTCATCTGCATAATAATGCTTATCAGCGACTTTATTATTGCCGCACGCTT
>JAGLXC010000265.1 GCA_023133095.1 Gammaproteobacteria bacterium
GTAATATCCTGAATAACCCCAATTTCATTATTAACCGACATTATAGATACTAAAATGGTATCTTTCCGGACCGCTGCTTCTAATTTGTTTAGATCAATCAGGCCGTTTGGTTCCGGAGTTAAATAGGTAACTTCAAAACCCTCTGTCTCTAAACATTTGCATACATTGAGCACTGATTTATGCTCAGTTTTGCTAGTTATAATATGTTTGCCTTTACGCGCATAAAACTTACAGGCACCTTTAATCGCTAAATTATTAGCCTCTGTTGCACACGAGGTCCAGATAATCTCTTCTGGCTGCGCATTCATAAGATTGGCAACTTGAGCTCGCGCCAACTCCACAGCCTCTTTAGCCCGCCAGCCATAGCTATGGGAGCTAGAAGATGGATTGCCAAACTCTCCATCTATGGTTAAATAGCCATCCATCTTAGCCTTAACTCGTGGATCAAGTGGTGTTGTAGCCATATAGTCTAAATATATAGGTAATCTCGTTGTTACTCCCCTTTTGCTTGCTGCATTTTCGTTAATATTCCCCGCAAGATATTCATCTCTAGCCTCTCCGGCTGGGCCCGATTAAAAAAGCGTCTTAACCTTCGCATTAAATGGTTAGAATTAGCCGGCCTTAGAAACTCGATATCTGTTAACGTTTGCTCTAAGTGCTCATAAAAAAAAGCCATATCAGCCGCTGTTGCCATCTTATCATACTGCTTTGGCTTCTTTGTAGAGTCAGACCCTGCTGGATGCTGATGTTGTCGCATATATAATTCATACGCTATAACCTGAACACTGGCAGCCAGGTTGAGCGAGCTAAAATCATCTACTGTAGGAATATGAACATGAAAATGACAACGAGCTAACTCTTCGTTAATCAATCCAGTCCGCTCACGCCCAAACACAAAGGCAATTTTAGCCTCTTCTGTTGCTTCCAGCGCCTGCTCAGCCGCCTCTGCTGGATTTAACAGCGGAATAGGCAGCGCTCTTTGCCGTGCACTAGTGCCAAACACACAGGTACAATCAGCTACAGCATCTTCGAGTGTTGCGACTACTTGTGCCTGCTCTAATACATCATCAGCACCAGATGCACGGACAACAGCATCCGCATGTGGAAAAAATTTTGGCTCTACCAAATAGAGCTCATCAAGGCCCATATTCTTCATGGCACGGGCTGCAGCGCCGATATTACCAGGATGGCTTGTACCTACTAAAACTATGCGAGTATTTGCTAACATAGTATAGAGTATAAATTTTTAGGTTGATTAACTCCATAATTTTGTTATCCTTAGCCACCTTAACAAACATGAGATAAAAATATGCATGCACTAGTTAACATAGCAATAAACGCGGCCCGCAATGCCAGCAAGATCATTACCCGCTCAATCGAGCGCGTAGAAGGCGGCCGGATTACTGGTCCAGAGCGCCACAGCTTTACTAAAGAGGTAGAGCAAGCAGCAGCCAGAGATATTGCCAACACTATTCATAAAGCATACCCAGAACATAGCATTGTAAGAGATGAGCAAGATAGTGATGGTCAAGATAGTGATATCATTTGGCTGGTTAATGCGCTGGATGGCCAGGTTAACTATGCTCACTGCTTTCCACACTACTCCATCTCAATTGCAATAAAATATAAAGATAAACTTGAACATGCTGTGATATATGATCCACTGCGTCAGGATCTCTTCACAGCCAGCCGCGGTGAAGGCGCTTATCTAAATGAACACCGCATTAGAGTTAGCCAACATAAACAAATAGAAGGCGCACTGCTTGGAACTGGCTTTCCCCACCAAAAAATTCAACATCTAAAGCCCTATCTTGAAACCTTTACCAAGCTGTTCCCTGACGTAGATGGAATTCGCCGCAGCGGCTCTTCTGCGCTAGACCTGGCCTATGTTGCAGCTGGTCGTTTGGAGGGATTCTGGGAATTCAGCCTTAATGAGCTCAATATGGCAGCAGGCGTCTTGTTAGTAAAAGAGGCTGGCGGCCTGGTGAGTGACTTCCAAGGCGAAGAGCACTATCTGGAAAGCGGTAATTTAGTAGCAGGCACTCCTAAAATATTTAAGGCTATTCTTCAGGCTGTACAAAAAAGTTTGGGTGAATAGATTATAGCTTAAAATTTTATGCAAAATATTTTTTAGTCTATGTGCTATAATTAGTCTATTCTGATTAATTGATGAGGTAGCAATATGCAAAGAAGACTAAGAAGCTTATCAGCAGGTGCTGCAGCTTTACTCCGACCAACACCAGCTCCTCCTCCAGCACAACAGGCACCGCTACTTGACTCAGATATGCAGCTTGCTATGGAACGACAAAATCTTATTAAAACAGTTTTAACTAAAGTTGAGAAAATTAAACCAGCTACGGAGGAAATAGATAAAGCATATACAAGATCCTCGCTTAAGATTAGAATATTATTAAAAATAATACAGGGTGCTATAACTGCTCCAGTAGACATAAGTTACCCTATCATAAAACCCACCCTAAAATTACTAGCGATCTTTACCTCAGATGCAGAAAGAGCCATATTAAATGCACATAACCTACCACTGCCCACAGATATACCCCCACATTATAAACAACAACCAAACGCAATAATAAACTCGAAAATATTTTATCTAATGCAACTTGCAAACTTAGGGCAAGATTCAGATGACTTTTATAGCCAACATATGACAAGCCTAAATCTACTATTTCAAGACATACCCGGAACAGATAAAAGTGATATTGAAACAGCAATGCTACTGATGAATCTTGTTGGAACCACAGTCTTAGAACCTGAAAAATACACCCCAGAGCAGTTAACCCCAGAAAGAATAGTTCAACCTATAATAAGAAGAAGGGAGCAGGTAGCTGCTTTGCACTATGAGCTTAGCTCTGCTGATTCCGCAATCGCATCCAAATATACAGTTGCATTAAATGATCCAACTATAACTCTACCTCAATTAGATAAGCTACAAAAAAAAATCTCTCAAGATATTATACAGGAACAAATAATGCCTGTAGATCAATATTGCGAAAGGGAATTAAGAGACATAATAGTAAGATCGGTTCCAACTTCTACTAAATTTAGACACCAAGAATATTTTAGCGCCTTACAAGGACAAATAGCAGCGTCAATAACAGAAGATCCAAAAAATCCCACACGCACAACAAAACGTATAAGTGGTAATTATCAGCAAGCCTTCAAGAAACAATCCCTATTCGAACTTAGCAAACAGCTATCTCCTGAAACACAAAGAGACATCCAAAAAACGAAAAATCTAGTCGCGGCTTTTACTAATATAATCAGCACTCAAGCTCAAGCAAATAGCAAAGCAACCATAGATACTGACCGACAACTGTTATTAACAGTATACCGTGAAAATTTAGCTTTAGAACAAAAATTGAGTAATATATCAAACATAATAGAGAATATTCAAACTGCGCAAGAGGTACCTACTACACTACAGCAGATAAGAAACATCATCATACTGCACCATGTTAATCACCTAGAAACACTAACCAAAATAGTGGGCCTTATAAACCAACCCCCACAACAAAACCTAAGTTTATTTACAGCAATACTAAAATTATTAAAAATAAATGCAGAAAACTTACTAGATCCTAACTATACAAGTTTTAATGACTATATAGAACACATTGACATCATAAATACGCTTAATAGTATTCTCTTTGCTGACCCCGATTTTATTAGATTTAGCTCTATATTGAAAGACAGCAAACTATTGCTGCAGCAACAAAAAGCAATTATCGAAGAAGCAAATACTTGTGGAGAACAAGCAAAACAACAACTTCGAACAATCACAGGCACCCTGATTCGATCATGCTCCCAAAAACTAGATCCAATTGACACCCCTAAAATAAATAAGCTAAATGTACACAGTGTCGCAGTTGCAGAAAAAGCATCGTCTATACTGCAAGAACTAAAAAGGTTAAATCCACTATTTGAGCCTGAATACCAACATACCTCATTTAATGAGTGGATAACCATCTTCAAAGGAATACTATCTGCAATAGATACCAGCCTCTCCTACTTCAACGCATCAGCGACCATTATTGCTACGGTAACAACATTAACACAAGCTGTTGCCCAATATGAAACAGATTATAATCAAAAAATAGCGCCTCTAACTGAGGCTGAAAAACAACTAACCGCATTGCAACTACAAGCTCAACAGATCCCTGACACATTAATTTATGACCTATTACTACGTTTAGGCTGGATCTCGGATTCTCCAGTACAAGAGGATTTTCATAACCCAACAACTACACTGTGTCAATTATCAGGGTTAAAACTCCACATGGGTGATGAACCAATGTTTCACACGGCAGAGAGATTAGCAACGCTTGTAGAAGCAATGCTACAGGTTTTATTAATAACAACAGATAGACTTGGAGTCAATGCTCTAAAATTTCTTGAGCCCTTTAATCAACATACAGAAAAACTAGCACAATTAGCCACAAGTCTGGAAGAGGCGCTGCAGCAAAAAATCCACGCTTCTCACGCTTCGGCTGTCAAGTTGTCCCAAGCAGCTATAAGAAGAAGTCTCAGCTTTTTTAATGCTCCAGAAGAAGAACAAGGAAAACCAGATGCAGCAGCTACAACAATTACAGTAGCAGAACCACCGCCACGCTCTAACACACCTTCCTAAGGTCGATCGTCGATATAACGCTTTTCTGGTGGCAAGAGATGCTTCTTTTCCAGCCCCATGCAAATAGCTAAAGAGCCCGCCACATAAATTGAGGAGTAGGTACCAATCACAATTCCAATGATTAAGGCTATGGAAAAACATCGCAGAGTTTCGCCGCCAAAGATAAATAGCGCTATTACTACTAGCAATGTCAAACCTGAACTCATGATAGTTCGAGATAGAGTCTGGT
>JAGLXC010000266.1 GCA_023133095.1 Gammaproteobacteria bacterium
ACAATTAGGGAAAAGTAGAGCAGCAACGATTTTATCAATTGAGCATTTAAGGAAACACCAAAAGGTTGTTAGTCCAGCAAGGGGTTTTTATGTAATAGTAATACCTGAATATAGGGTATACAGGTGTCTTCCTGCTGAATATTTTATTCCATATCTGATGGAATATTGGCATGAAAAATATTATGCATGTTTAGTAACCGCTGCTTCGTATTATGGGGCTGCACACCAACAACCACAGACTTTTCAAGTTATGGTTCAGCAAAATAGAGAATCAATTCGTTGTGGAAAAGTTGAAGTTGATTTTATAATTAACAAGAACCTGGGGTTATATCCGACTCAAGAGTTTGCTACCCAACGTAGCGAGCTTGTTGTTTCTTCTCCTGAGACTACTGCTATGGATTTGGTTAACTATCCCAAACAATGTGGTGGCTTAAATCGAATAGCAACTATACTTGATGAATTACAGGATGCAATCAGAGAACAAAAATTATTAGAGTTATTAGAATTTTCATCTCAGCTTTCTTGGAAACAGAGGTTGGGTTATATTCTGGATAAACTTGGAGCCGATAGTTTGGCGCAAGTTATATTGCAGCATTTACAAGAAATGAAACGAGTAGATTACATTCCGTTAAATTCATCACAAGCAGCTGATGCGCACACTAACACTAGGAATGAGTATTGGAAAATCATTGAAAACAGTAATTTTGAGAGTGATTTATGATTGCACAATTTTATTTAGACGAATGGCGACAATTGCAAGCTCCTTGGTTACGTCTTAGCCAAATAGAACAAGATCTGATAATTAGTCGTGTTTTAGTTAACCTGTATAGCAATTCCAAAGTAAGAGATAGTTTGATATTTCGAGGCGGCACTTGCTTAAATAAGCTCATGTTAGATAAACCAGCACGTTATAGTGAAGATATCGACTTTGTACAACAGAGGCCTGAACCAATTGGGGAAACCTTAGATGCAATAAGAAGTGTGCTTGATGAGTGGTTGGGCTCTCCTAAACGTAAACTTACCGAACGTAGTGCTAAGCTTATATATAGTTATCAATCAAGTGAAAACCTAACCGCTAAGCTCAAAATAGAAATTAACACCACTGAACATTATCATATGTTAGATTATTTAACGATTCCCTATAAAGTTAATTCAGGCTGGTTTAAAGGTGAAGCCAATATAGTCACTTATCAGATAGATGAGCTAATGGGCAGTAAACTACGAGCACTATACCAAAGAAGAAAGGGCAGAGATCTATTCGATATGTGGCTAATGCTAGAAAAAGGAATGATCGCTATTGATGAAGTAATAAAGGTTTTTATGGCACATTGCCAATACTCTAAACAACCAATTACTCGTGCCATGTTTGAAAGAAATTTATTTGGAAAAGCTGAGAATGAGGATTTTAGAATAGAAATAAACAACCTTATTACTGCGGATACTTCATGGGATTTTGAAAAGGCATATAGTGCAGTGCTTGATGAAATCGTAACCCAATTACCTGGTGAGCCATGGATTAATATGCCAAGTAAAACTAACAGAAATAATCTAATATGATGACTTTTTGTAGATTTATTAGGTCCAATATCAAAAATTGGTTATTTGTAGCATGCTGTAATAAAGTGAAATGTTTTGTGCTATTAATATTGTTTATTTTGAGCGTGCTTGTTTTCTATAAGTTTAATGTTGATCTAGCCCCCTATTTTTCTAAGCAAAATCGTTTTGACGAATTACAAACCTTGGTTATAACGCTGTGTGGGGCAATGCTTGTTCTTACAGCTATAGCTGCTTCATTTATTATGTTTGCTATGCAAGTTAATGTTGAACGAATGCCTTATGGGTTGTTTAAAAAATTTAGTTCAGATATAAGGCTGCTACTATATTTTTTCTTCACCTTTATCACAGCGATAGTTATCGGTGTATTGCCAATAATTTTCAATATTTCTTCGGTAACCATTATTGTCTTGGGAGTAGGCTGGAGTCTGGGGCTGATTGTGACACTAGTTTTTCTTGCTTATAAAAGGGCGTTGAAGCTTATTTGTCCAACTGAACAACTGCTGATTTTGGTAGCTCATACCAAAAACCATCTTAATTATTGGTCGAAAGCGGCAGAGCGTTATAAGTCGTTATTGGTAAAACAAAGTAAAACAGCTAAAAATAGAGATGAGATTAGCAGTCCAAACTATGATATAGCCAGGTTTGAGTATTTCAATCAATTCCCTCAATGGACCCATAAGGCAGCACAGGCAATGCAATATGCTTTTTCTCTCGCAAAATACCATGCGAGACAGGGTGATCATGAATCAGTTCAAGCTGCATTGCAAGCTGTTGTTGATATTAATTCAGAATATATTATAGCAAAGGGGAAAACATTTTTTCCGTACAGCCCGCTTGATCCTTCTCTCTCTGCTGATGTTTTAATAAATGAAATGCTCGAAAGCTTAAGGAAGTATATTCAGATTGGCGTTTCTCGTAGAGATGAACAACAAATAACGCTCTCATTTAATGCAATACATGATCTTTGTTTGCAATATTTGAAGATTGATTACTCAACTATATATCCAGTAATTACGCACGCAAATTCTGCTGCAGCCTACCTTACAAGCGCAATTGAGTCGATTATCCCACATAAAATGACTGATGTGGTTATGGAAGGGATTCGTTTAATAAAAAAGATAGCTTCATCTATGGTTGAACATGGCAATGTGGATG
>JAGLXC010000267.1 GCA_023133095.1 Gammaproteobacteria bacterium
GTGTGCAATATTAAGGCTGCTTTATTCGAGAACGCACTAGATTTTCAGGGACTTATTTCAATGAAAGGTATTTTTGCCTAGAATCGGACAGCCCTGTGTTGTTGTTAGATAAGATGAATCCACAAGTGGCAGCGGCAATAATAGAACCACTTATTAATTGGTGTAAATTTGATAGAACCAGGCAACAATTTAGCCCAAGCGATTAATGAATCTGGCTGGGGCAGCTCCCATTTCGTAAAGCAAGGAAACAACTATTTTGGCGTTTGGTGTACAAGCCCAGGCTGTGGCATTGTGCCACGTAGGTGGACTAAAGGCGCAACTCATGAGGTTAGAACATATGCCACAGCCTTAGATTCAATAGCATATTGATTATATTTATGGAGGTGTGATTTGAGTATATTAAGCAATTTGAAGAAACACATATCTTACTTGGCTGCTGATGAAGTAGCTGAGATCTGCAAGCCTTTATTTGAGTCTTTTAATATTGGTTATTTTGACTATGCCAAGATATACCAAGACAATTCAAGCTTGGTTCTAACAAGCAATAGGGAGTGGCATGACCATTTTTTTAAAAAAAAGTATGTTGTGAGTGGAACAAATGTGACTTCCGGTGTCCATTTATGGGAAAACTACCTTCCAGAAGGTCAAGTTAGGGAGCATGTTGTTTACGCTAATCATTATAATGGAATTACTGTTTTTACTAAAAATAAAGATGCTATCGAATTTTTTGATTTAGCTAGTTCTGTTGCTGATCGTTCTATAATTGATTTTTACTTTAATAATCTTGACATGCTGAATCAATTTCTGTTTTATTTTAAAGACAAAGCAGCAAAGTTAATAAATCAAGCCTATAAGGAACGTTTTATTATTCCTACTGTTATGAGAGGTGATATTGTAAAACCCCCATCTTATATGGAGTTTCTTAATCTAATAAAAACAAAAAAAGTTCGTATGAATTTTTGTAAGAAAGAGGTTGTGTTTTCACACCGTGAATATGAGTGTCTTATACATTTGGCAAGAGGTAAAACAATGAAAGAAACTGGTAAGATATTAGAGCTTTCAGATAGGACAGTGGAGGATCATCTGACAAATGCTAAAAATAAAACTAATTGCTTCACTAGAGCGCAATTAATCGATAGCTTTTTGGATAATCTGCTTTTATTTTAATACTGTTAAGGGGGTCATACAAACTGCTGCCAGGAAAATGTTTATCACCCAGCGTGGTCATCCTTCTCTGCTTCATATACAGTAATAGTTTCGTCAATAGTCAGAAATAGGGTTTCAATTAACTCTGGAAGTTTTGTATATCGTTTTAATTTCAAGGCGGCTTCAGCTGCTGTGGCGTCTCTTTTAAGCTTGTTAACGCCGCAATAGCAGCTAGCGCCAAGTAGTTTATGGATGCTATCCTGTAGCTCAATTACATCATCAAGAGTGTTCATGATTCGCTCTTTTGCTATTGGAAGTACCTCAATAAACTGTTTTAGCATGTTGTATCCTCTTTCTGGATATCCATTAGATAGAGCAGTATTTTCTTCCCAATCTATTGCCAGTACTGGTTTTTTAGCCATTATTTGTCTCTCCTTTAAAGTATAGTTGATGATGGAATGGTGAAGTTTTCTAGCTCTGCTTTTACTGCTGAAGCTAATTTGTTTAGTTTTTTCTTAGGGATAGTGTAATGAATCTCAAATATCTCAGCAGAGTTGCTTGCTGCCATTAAATAGTCATCACTGGTTTGTAGCTCATCTACTAAGCCTAAATCAACTGCTTGAGTGCCATGCCAATATTCACCAGTTGCCACTTTTTGAATATCCAGGGTAGGGCGGTTGGTTATGACAAACTGTTTAAATAATTCATGAGCGTCATCAATAGTTTCTTGGAATTTTTTCCGGCCTTTGCTGGTGTTTTCGCCAAATAGTGACAAAGTACGTTTGTATTCGCCGCCGGTAATTTGTTCAAACTCTATGTCATGTTTTTTTAACAGGCGATTAAAGTTTGGCAGTTGAGCCAAAACGCCAATAGAGCCTACAATAGCAAAAGGGGCAGCTAAAATACGATCAGCAACACACGCCATTAAATAGCCACCGCTAGCTGCAACCTTGTCGATAGTGGCTGTTAACGGGATTTTGCGGTCACGGATTCGACGTAATTGTGAAGCAGCCAGGCCATAGCCATGAATCGTGCCGCCACCGCTTTCAACATTGACTACAACTTCGTCTTCAGTAGTGGCAACACTCAGGATGGCTGTGATCGCTTCGCGCAGAGCGTCAACTGCAGTGGCCCTAATGTCTCCCTTGAAATTAAGCACAAAAACACGTTTGTTCTGGCCATCAGCTGCTTTGCTGGCTTGCTTTTTCTGTTTGGCCTGTTTTTTCTCCTCTTTGGCTAGCTGTTTAAAGGCCTTTTTACTCAATATTTCACGATTCAAGGTCTCTTTCATCTCTTGATATTTTTCATTGAGCTTTTTGAGGGTGAGCTTTTCTCTCTTTTTGCCTTTGCTGGCAATAGCCGCAATAGCGCTAATTACTATTAGGATCGCCGCAACTATGGTTATAGCTTTAGCTAAAAATAATCCGTAGGTATATAAAAATTCGAGCATATTTATCTCCAGCTATATTTTTGTCGATATTTAATAGATAAATATACCCGCAGTGCCTAATTATTGCAATATGCAAAGTCGATTTAATTAGCAGGCAATCTGTGCATGCTGAGAATTATTGGACTCCATTCGTTTCTATTAATATTGTGCTAACAAGAAAAATAATAGTGCAATTTTATAAACAGTTAGGATATAAAAATTAGAAAAAATATAAGTTATAACTAAAGCATCTATTCTAAGTCTATAGTTCATATAGAGGTTATTATATGAAAAAATTGTTACTGCTTGACTGTTTATAATAGACTTTTTTCGCTTTGATTCTAGGGAAATCAATTTATCTAACATCCTGGGTGCTATATCCAATGGGTAAATTTTGTTATTAATTTTGA
>JAGLXC010000268.1 GCA_023133095.1 Gammaproteobacteria bacterium
CTGTCATCAAGCAGATAAGGCTCAACTAAAATCATGCTGTCTGGCTGCCGTGTACCTTGAACAACTAGCTTTTTAATAAAATTTAGCGCTTGGCAAAAATTTGTCTTGCCTGAAGCATTAGCGCCATAAATCGTCGCAATCGGCAAAATTTTTGTCTGGTATTTGGCTAGCTTTGGAACCCTATCTCCATGCTGCCTTTCACGGCTTGCAACCATGGAGAAAGAGGTCGGCTTTTGAAAAGACATCCAGTTTTCAACTGAAAAACTTATAATCATTTAATGTCTCCTTAGACTGCGTTAAGACATTAAATATACAACTTTTCAGTCAAAAAGCCAACGTTAATGAGAAAATATCTCACTAACCCCCAAGGCCCTGGTGCATTTACCTCAACTTCATCCAGCAAGTTACGTAATCCCAATCCGATCCCGTTATAGCAATTTATGCAGCACCAGCAGCAGCAGCATTTTAGAGCCACAATGTAATTTGGTTTTTAAATTATCGGTATGCTTTTCCACTGTACGATAAGAAACACTCATTAACAATGCAATCTCTTTAGCTGTTAATCCTTGTTTCAAGTATTGTGCACACACATACTCTTTCGGGGTAAAAATATTAAGTAATGGATTTGGAGCTGCATTTTGTACCAATGAATATTCCTGGATTTTTCTATCAAGAAAATCTGCCGGTAGTTCAACGGTCGGATAAAATAATTTTTGTTGCTCAGCCTGAGCTATCAAGTCTCGTGCCTGGATTTTGAAATGCTCCACAAACCGTTCTAACCAATCGATATTGTTCATATAAAAATTATTTATACTCTGATTTTTAGCATCAGAGCTAAAAAATGATGATTCACAATAATGTTGCTTAGGTCTAATCAAGGTGACGCCATTGGCTATATCGTAGTAATCACGTGCAGGCACAAAAATCTCTGGCAAATCATCTATGCACCAAAGATAATTAAATTTCTCATAGTTTTTTGCAAAGGCATGACGATACAGCTTTTGCTCAATAAAAAAAACACTGAAATCTGGGCTAGTGGTTAGTATTATTATTTCACCATTGGGATAGTTTCGTTGAAAAGTGAAGTTTTTAATGCCATAGACTGCAAGAGGACCTGTAATTTCCTTCATGGAAGTTCCTGCTGTTACCAGAATATGTTTATGCAAATTTATTTGATGTATATTTAACATGATTATCTATGACCTAAAATCGCTTACCCCAAAATCATCCAAAAAATTACGCAAATTATTCATGTAGGGATTATTTCGATCCTGGCCAAAAACTTTGTGATAGCTTTGTAAAATATAGCTATACTCTGGCTGGGTAAGAATTGGCAAGATCCTGGCGACCTTCTCTTGATCCTCAGCATTGTCGTAGCTGCAGGCTTGAAATAGCACTGCAGCCAATAGCGCCGCCTTAGATGCTTTCCGAGCTGGATCTGACACATAGAAACTCTCTAAGCAAAAGTGCAATTCTCGTTTGCGATCCCACTCTACCCATTCATTATAAAATTGCATAGCTGACTCTTCCAGACTTGCCATATTGCTTCTGCCTTGCGCCTCTATATCTAACAGCAACATAGCTGCTGGTACAACTGCCTCAACATTAGCCCAGGAACAGTTGCCAGCACGCTGCGGTGATAAAGGCAATTGTAATTTTACCTCTAATCCTAACTGCTTTATTAAACCTTTGTCAATAAAGTGACGTGACTGCCTTTTATATAATAGCTGTTTTATAAATGCCTTAGTGAAAAGTTGCGCATTACGCATATAATAAAAAATTACCGTTCCATTTTTTCTACCAAATTCGCCTCGATCACAGCGCACTAACCATTCGCCCATTTTAATAAAGGTAATAGCATGGCCATCATAAGAGACAGGTAAAATTAAGGGTTCATATGCTAACAAACTATCAATCCGTTTCGCATATTCATCAACCTCAACTAAATAGTGTTGATATTTAATCAGATCTATAGCTGCCTGCAGTGATCCCATAATAGCATCTAATTTTGAGAAATATTTTCGTAAATGTTTAGCGCCGAAATTACTGCGAAAATCAGCCAGAGATTGCCGCACGATTTCTAAATTAAATTCTAAATAGAAACCCTCTAACTCAACCTCAATAAAAGTGCCTTGATGGTCAATAATATCGGCTCTTCCTTGCAGCTCGAATCGATGACCTAATAATTTTGCATTGACAAAATCTTTGGCAAAATCCAATTTAGCCCCTTGATTAACAAGAGCTTTACGAATATTTTTCTGTTTCCTTAAGTATGGCATAACTAAAACATTCTGGCCGGCATTAGTATAAGCATTAGGATTAGCGCCATGCTGCAAAAACAGTTTACACAAAGCATAATTGCCATTACTAGCAGCCCAATGCAGTGCCGTTCTGGTAGTTAAATCAGCAAAATCAACCTCAGCGCCTGCATCAAGCAATAGCTTTGCTTTGCTCTCGCTATCAACAATTGCCGTCTGAATTAACGGGGTATAGCCATATTCATCCACAACATTTAACTCAGCACCCTCTGCTAAGCTCTGCGCCACCTCTTTATCAGTTGCAAAAATTATCTGTTTTGATAACGACATATCTAACTATCCTTATTTATCAAGTCGGTGTTGGTTTGGCAGTATGGCTATGGGTTTGTTTCTGAGCATGAGTGTGAGATAACTGATTTTGCAACTGATTAGATAGCTCCTTTGCATCACGCTTTTCAGCTTCAGCTTCAGCCTGACGGTTTTCAGTCACAATTGCAGTAAGATCAGACGGCGCACCCAATGGCTGCTCAGCCAGCAAGGGATGCTGTTCAAACGGCGATAATTCAGCACTACCGGCACCGCCACCATCATCGTCATCCTCATCGCGATAAGGCTTGCGCGGCATAACCTTGCCAAAATGCCTATGGCCAGCAGCCAGCAATTCTCCAAGCTTAGTCTTATGTTCTTTATCTAAAATAGTCATTAGGATAATTATACCATAATTTCACTATTTTTTTGAGATAATTATTGCCTTATCACAGAGAGCCATCTTCATAGCCATCCGGGATTTTCCCGGGTATTTTTAATTTTAAATGCTGTATACTATTTTTGATAAACCAGGTCTTGTAATTGCACAAAGAGGGCTTTATTATGGATTTGTCAAAAATCATGTGTCTTTTACCGCTGCCAACGATGTTTCACAGATATGCAAGCCCTTATTTGATACTTTCAATATTGCGGCTTTTAACTATTCCAGGTTGTACAAAGATAACTCTTTGCTAGTATTAGACAATTGTGGCGAAGCATTTCTCCATTTTTGCAACAGCAAGACCCCTGCCAGCGGTACTACCCTAACACCTGGAATTCATTTATGGGAGGATTATCAGCCTCAAAACTACTTACAAGAAGCTGCAAACTATTTTAACTACTATAATGGCATTACCATTTTATTAGAGCTAGATGACTGCGTTGAATATATTAACCTAGCATTTTCAAAACCAGAAGGGTCAAAAGTACATGCATTTTTCCAACACATTGATCTGATGGAACAATTTATTTTTTATTTTAAAAACAAAGCTAGGCAACTAATAACGCAAGCCTATAAAGAAAGATTTACGCTTCCTAGCACCATGCGAGGAGAGCGAAGCCATATAGAAAACATATCACACGAAAAATTTAATGCGCTTACTAGAACAAACAAAATTCGCATGCATTTTAAATCCAAAGAAGTAACTTTCTCTAGGCGTGAATATGAATGTCTATTACAATTAGCCAAGGGAAAAAAAATAAAAGAAGTTGCACAAACATTAAGCCTCTCGCCTCGAACAATCGAAGACCATCTCATGAACGCAAAAACTAAAGCCAACTGTAGTTTTAGATCGCAGTTACTTGATCTATTTCGAAATAATTTAATAACCCTATTGCAATCATCTAAATAATCAATAAACACAACATTTGTTTTTTCAGCACATATAAGTTATCGTAATACTCATATGGTTAATAAGATAATCCCAATTGAAGGAAACTCTTTCAAAATCGACGGCGGCTCTATGTTTGGCCATGTACCAAAAACACTGTGGTCACGCTGGATCGAAGCTGATGGCTTGAATCGCGTTACTGTTGCCTGCCGCTGTCTGTTAGCACAAGATGGTGACAAAAACATCTTAATTGATGCTGGAACTGGAACTTTTTTGGACCCAATATTAAAAGAGCGTTATGACGTAGATGAGGAACATGTGCTGCTAACCTCACTGGCACAACACAATCTTAAGCATGAAGATATAGATATAGTTATTTTATCACATCTTCATTTTGATCACTGCGGGGGCGTATTATCTAGCTGGAGTGAGAATAAAAAATTGGAACTTCTATTTCCAAATGCCAAGTTTATTGTTAGCAAAAAACAGTGGCAACGCGCAACCAAACCACACGCCTTAGACCATGCCTCTTTTATTCCAGAACTACATCAACTATTAGAGCAATCAGGCAGATTAATATTAGCAGAAAAGCCAAAGACAAAAGAGCTAGGAGAAAACTTTTATCTCCACTTTTCAGACGGCCATACTCCAGGCTTAATCTCCACTGAAATTGCCACACCTGAGGGACCTGTGATCTTTATCTCCGATTTAGTTCCAGGTGCAGACTGGGTGCATTTGCCTGTTACCACCAGCTTTGATCGAGCGCCTGAACAACTGGTCGATGAAAAAGCAGCATTATTGCAGCATGTAGTAAACAATAATATTCGCTTATGTTACGTACATGACAATTACACCGTCTTCTCTTATGTTACAAAAGATGACGAAGGCAGATATGACGCTGAATACTAAACACTAATCAACCATTTGCCTAACTCTTTTTGTTTTTTATATAAAAACCTTGTCATTGCATAGCTGTAATAGGCATGAGTAATCACAAAAAAACTACAGAAATATAAGAGAACTGATGGCATATATTTAGTAAGTTCATCTGCCCATGCGCCATATGTAACAACACCAATAGCCGCCACAAAACTCGCAAGCGAATGAACAGAACTAAGCTGACTTCCTCTAAAGGCATCAAGAAATAAACTTAAGGCTTTTTTTTGATTCTCAGACAATGACAAATCAGGTAAATTTTTTATATAAAGGCCTAGATTTGCAAAATTTATCTTTTCTGGCAGCTCTCCTACATATGCATCTAAATCGCCATTTGGAGGAAGCTTTCCAATTATACATGACAAAGCCTTATTTCTGTTTCTGCAATCTACTATTGTAAAGCATTCATCATTATTAGATGGAATAAGTGCTAAATTCTTGTTAAAGGGCACCTCAAAATAGTAGTGATCTGGAGGAACATCTGCAACAGCAGGCATTACTTCCAAATTAAATAGTTGCCTTGTTGGTTTTGTCTTAAATCTGAATTTGAACATAGAAGGCAATATTTGGCCATAGGCCAGAAGGGAGTTCTGTGAAATAAAGCTGCCATTTTCTATAATATTATAGAGACCAACGGCTTCAGCAAACGTTTTACTATTGATTTGAATAAATCTGCTTATTATATATAATGCAAGAGCTATAAAACTTATCCATTTAACATAAAATACCAATAAACTGCCGCTTTGTTTAAACATTAAATAATAAACAAAAACAGCCCCCAAAAACATACAGAAAAAAACGAAACTTTGAAGCAAATAGAAAAGCATGGATATTCTTTGAATGAAGAATTGTAAGACACATAGAGACACAAGCAGTAGCGTTATTGCAAAAAACAGCAAAAACAGATGCTCCTGGAATATTAATAAAGCACAGTTAGAAAAGAAACAAATAATAACTAAGCTAGCAAACTCTTTAACCAAAAAATCTTTAATTCCCGCATTGGTTGCAACAGACAAGGCACACCTCCTATGGTTAATAATAATTGGCAAATTCTAATAAATTTAAAGAATAGCTTATTGCACTTATCACATTTTCAGAAACACTATTATAGTCTGCATTGTTAATAAATTTTCCGAGCTTAGTGTTTGGTAACCACTGTTTTAAATGTTCTGTTGTGTGAGCACCATGTTCATCAATATAATCAAGCAGATAAGATGTAGCAAAGACAACTGTCATACTTGCAACTGCAGCAACCCAGAAAGAACTTAATCCCATTCCAGCTATAATTCCTAACAGAGAAGCAATAAGATATTTCGCAAAATCCATATCTATCTGGACAAACAAATCAGATAGTTCTTTATGTTTATCTGGATCCTCGTAGTATTTTAAAATATCAAGCGGAGCAATTAAGATAAAACCAACGATGCCCTCTTTCTCCATATCTTCTGCTATTTTGGCAAAGTTCTTTAAGGTCCAGACATGCGTGTGCATAGAAAAAAGCCCCATACCGTGACTCTTAATGGAGCCTCCAGCAGATACGGTAAAACTGTGGCCCCCAATTTTTAGTTTGAATAGAACATGCCATACCCCTTTTATCTGTTTTAGATAGTATTTTGCATCATCCATCAAACCAGATAAAAACAGTTTTCTCTTGTTATTATTAAATGCAATAGCGCCTAGATCTTGTAACAAAGGCGGCACATTAATATTGATTTTAGAGAGCTGCAGAAGGATCCATTTGATAATTTCCGGATTGGTTTTGTCCAGAGTGAACAGACCTTCCGTTAATCCTAAAGGCGTAACGCCCATAGTGGCCTCGAGAATTATTGCAGTCTCAGTTTTTATTGACCGCGTACTTGACGTCATAGCTGTAGAGACATCAGGCATTTCCTGGGAATCAAGTTTAGAAGGATCACCAAGAAAAATTCGCCACTCACCATTTTCGTCTGCCGGAAATTGTTCCAGATTATCGATTAGGTTAAACTCCTGTCCATTTGCGGTTATAACGACAGGGCCTGTAAGTTGGTTCTCATTTAACTCATATTCATAAACATCATTGTTAATCAAGCTGCGTGGATTCTGCTTGTTTATCTTTACTTTAAGTTGATCTAAAACATTTTCATCAAATGCGGTTAAGAACTTTAT
>JAGLXC010000269.1 GCA_023133095.1 Gammaproteobacteria bacterium
GGTGAAACAAATGGCTGGGGCGCCAGGATTCGAACCTGGGTATGCGGAGATCAAAACCCCGTGCCTTACCACTTGGCGACGTCCCATTGAGATAGCATATTGTGCAATTCGTAGCAATTTATGTCAATCACTTATTTAGCCGTAATTCTGATTTTGTTTTCTTACGCCATTGGCCCTCTCCCAGAAGGGAGAGGGTATGATAAAATTGATTACCTTCTAGGGTCTACGCAATGACGCATCTATCTGAGGGCTGGCCTTCTGGCTTATGGGTGTTTTTTGGTTTGTCAAAAAAACTCCCACCATTGGAAGTGGCAAAGATTTTACAATCTTTTATTGCACGGCGTAAAGGATATTCTTTTGGGGCAGAACGCATAGAGGATTCAGCCAATGTTTTTTTACAACAACCAACTAAAGTATTAAAGTGTTTTTGTTCGGTTGGAAATGTTTCTATGTGTTTTAGCGCTCCCAAAATAGCGAATGTAGTATCAAGAGGGCGAAGATCAGCTTTTTGATGGCTGTCCTCTGCTGTTTCTAATTGCTGATACAGCAGCCTAGCTATATCTTGCGCAGCAAATGCTCTGTGTAAGCAAGCTGGATTAGACGGTTCTCGGTTTGCAGTAGGCGCCGCAGCTTGTTCTGGCGGTCCAGCTGGTAAGGGGTCGGGTGCCACTGCTGCAGGAGCAGCAGCTGGTTCTAGTGGTGCTGCTACAGGCGCTGTTGCCTCAGCTGCACGTGGTGAAGCCGGCTTTTTTTCGTTACGTAATGCATTTATATTTGTCGAAATCAGATTTTGGTATGGTGCGATGGCATTAAAGCATGCTAGTACATTATGTAGCTTATTTGCCGCATCTGGATTTATCTTTGCTATATCGCTATAGAAAACATTAGCCATAAATGTATTAGAATAGTGATCCCAAGGTGATAAATGGCAGCCAAAAAAACTAGATACATCCGTATCAAAGAGTATTTTTTTCAAAGCGTTTTGTTCGTCTGCATCAATATGGCCGCTATTAACCCTTGCATTATAGATCCTGATAACTGAAAGTAAGTTTTTTGTTAGCGAAAAAAAGCTGGTCGTAATGATGTTCCTCGTAAGAATCTCATTATATGCTGCTGTTGATTTATCAGGTGAAGTTTGTTGTGCGAACCCACCGTTTAAAAAAAGTTTCAGATCCAGTAAAGCCTTTTCTAGCGCCTGCATTGCCGCTGTTAGCTCGGGAGCTGTTTCATGAGTAAACATATCTATACCTCTCTACTTATTATAAAAATTAATATCTATTCTTGCAGTATAGCTCCTCAACCTTAAGCTTTGCTTAATAGTATCTATAAAAACCACTCTAACTTTGTAATACCCTGATTTATATTAGTATTTTTTTAAAATTTTTAATTAATTTTATGGGTTTTGCTTGAGTTGGTGCAATAGTTTTATCTTTTAATGAGATGCGGTAATATAATGTAAACATTAACCATAAACTAAATAGGTAAAGATATATATGGATGCTAGTAATTCATTAGAGATAATAAAGCGCGGAACGGCGGAGATTATATCCATGCCGGAATTAATAGCTAAGTTAGCGGCAGAAAAGCCTTTAAGGATTAAGGCGGGCTTTGATCCCACAGCGCCTGATCTTCACTTAGGTCACACAGTATTAATAAATAAAATGCGGCAGCTGCAATTGCTGGGTCATGATATAATATTTTTGATCGGAGATTTCACTGGCATGATTGGCGATCCTTCTGGTAGAAGTGCGACAAGGCCGCCATTAACCCGTGAAGATGTGCGGGAGAATGCAAAGACTTATGAGGCGCAGATCTTTAAGATTTTAGATCCGGACAAGACTAGGATTATGTTTAATTCCGAATGGATGGGAACAATGAGTGGTGCTGAACTTATAAAGTTAGCCTCCACTTGTACTGTAGCGCGGATCTTAGAGCGCGCTGATTTTGAGAAACGCTTCAAAAACAATAAACCTATAGCTGTGCATGAATTTTTATACCCTATTATACAGGGCTATGATTCAGTGGCTATGGAGGCTGATATTGAGCTGGGCGGCAGTGATCAAAAATTCAATCTCTTAATGGGGCGCGAGCTACAAAAACATTTTGGCCAGGAGCCACAGGTTGTTATCACCATGCCACTGTTAGAGGGGCTAGATGGCGTACAGAAAATGTCTAAGAGCTACAACAACTATATAGCTATAGAAGATAGTCCAGATGAGATGTTTGGAAAGATCATGTCGATTTCTGATGAGCTAATGTGGCGCTATTATGAACTGTTAAGCTTTAGGCCAATGACTGAAATTGCTAAATTAAGTGTTGAGGTAGCAGAAGGCCTCAATCCTCGCGATGTAAAAATGCAGTTAGCAGAGGAAATTATTGCGCGCTTTCATAGCACAGCTAAAGCCACAGCTGCCAAAGAGAGTTTTATTGCACGATTTCGTAATGGGGCAATGCCGGAAGAGATGTCAGAGATTAAGCTTAAGGGTGAGCTATTGTTAGCTAATCTATTAAAAGAGGCGGGATTGGTCAGCAGCACCTCTGATGCTCATCGCATGTTGGATCAAGGAGCGGTAAAAATTGATGGTGAGAAGGTGAGTGATAATCGCCAGATGGCAGTTGGAACAAGCAATATTTATCAGGTAGGGAAGCGTCGTTTTGCAAAGGTAACGCTCCATTAGACCACTGTTTACAAGGGCGGCAAAAAAAAGTGAAAAATATATTAAAAAAGTGTTGACAATATTATTTTAATCACTAAAATAGCCTCTCTTCCTGCTAATGCAGGATTTGTTCTTTAACAATTAGAAGAAGCAATTTGTGTGGGTACTTGCGTAGATAATTAATTACTAAGTTTTTTATCAACGTGAGATACTCGATAATTTTTTTGAATAGCGATTAACTCATGTTGAGCCATGATATCAAATTGAAGAGTTTGATCCTGGCTCAGATTGAACGCTGGCGG
>JAGLXC010000027.1 GCA_023133095.1 Gammaproteobacteria bacterium
GCAAATATCAAAGATTACAAACTTGCTGACTTGCGGCGCCAGTTCTCTTTTGTGTCACAACACATCACTCTCTTTAATGACACTATTGGTCATAATATTGCTTATGGTAAGTTTGCAGATGCTAGCGAGGCTGAGATCTTGCGGGCAGCTAAGGCCGCCTATGTGCTCGATTTTATTCAGCAGCTGCCAAATGGCTTAAATACAATGATTGGTGAAAACGGCCTAATGCTCTCTGGTGGGCAACGCCAGCGTATCGCTATTGCCCGCGCTATTTTAAAGGATGCACCAATTTTAATTCTTGATGAGGCAACCTCAGCTCTAGATACTGAATCGGAGCAATACCTACAAGCCGCCTTAGAGGAGCTAATGATTAGCCGTACTACCTTAGTGATAGCGCATCGCCTCTCTACTGTAGAGAAAGCAGATAGAATTTTGGTATTGGATCAGGGTAAAATTATAGAAGAGGGCGACCACAAGCAGTTACTTGCTAAAAATGGGTACTACTCTAAATTATATAATATGCAATTTAGCGAATGAAATTAACCGCACCAAAATTTTGGGATCAGCGTGGAGTAATAGCCTATCTTTTAACCCCTCTATCGGGGATATATCGTTTAATTATTGCTATAAGATACAGTATCTATAAGTTTGGCCTTAAATCCAGTCACAAATTCAATGTCCCAGTAGTTATTGTCGGCAATATCAGTGTTGGCGGTACAGGAAAAACCCCACTAGTTATCTGGCTAGCAGCGTTTTTACAGCAACAAGGTTTGAAGCCTGGCATAGTGAGCCGAGGCTATGGCGGACACAGTAGTAACTATCCTTGCGTAGTGCATGAAGCCAGTGATCCCAAAGAGATTGGTGATGAAGCATTATTAATTAGCCAACGTACTCATTGTCCTATGGTAGTTGCGCCCAATCGAGTAGCAGCTGTGCAAAAACTTTTGCGAGAGAGCGATTGCAATATTGTTATTAGTGATGATGGTTTGCAGCACTATGCTCTAAAGCGAGATATAGAGATTGTCGTCATAGATGCAGCTAAAGGGTTAGGCAATGGATTTTGTTTACCAGCTGGCCCTCTACGCGAGCCTAAAAAACGGCTGCAGCAAGTCGATTTAGTTGTTAAAAATGGAGTTGATATGCAACTGCAAGGTGATAGCATCTATAATCTTAACAATCCAAACTTGCAAAAACCACTTACAGAATTAAAAGGACAAAAGGTCCATGCAGTAGCGGGTATCGGGAATAACAAACGTTTTTTCAAGCAATTGCGTAGTTTTTCTCTTGCAGTGGTTGAGCATCCATTTTCAGATCATTACCCTTATCAAGAACAGGATTTAAATTTTAATGATGATGATTTTATTGTTATCATGACGGAAAAAGATGCAGTAAAGTGTCAACACTTTGCTAAGGATAATTTTTGGTGCTTGCCTGTTAAGGCATGCTTGAATGAAGATTTAACTAATCGCTTGTTGGCTGCGATTAAGAGGAAAACATAATGCAATTAAATTCAACTGATCGCCATAAAGCTGCTTTTGCTCTTCTTGAACAGAAGCTTACACCTGATGACTTAATGCTAGCAGCTAAATATGCTATAGCAAATGAGTGGCCACCGGTAGAAAAAAATACCTTTTTACGTGGCTCAACACTGGAGGTTTTACTATTTAAAAAGGTTCTAACTGATAATTCAAGCAGCAATGTTGCTCATATTTTTGATTTTTTTAGTGGAAATGTTACCACAGACAAAAAACTACTTAGTGCGACGATGATAGCGTCAAATTTTTTTTATGGCTGCAATCTGCATGGTGTTGATGCTTTTTTACAGCCTATAGACAATCCTGCATTTCAAGCTACTATAGATGCTATTTACGATAGCTATATTTACCCTGAGCCAGGAAATTCAGCAACAACATTTAGTGTAACGCTTAATGGCATAGAACATACCTTGCCATTTACTGATGGGAAGGCTCCGTCTCCAGCTCTGTTTGGAGAAGGTGCACCTTTGTTAGAAGGTGATGGGGGTCATCCCATGGATAAAAAAAGGTGCCCTTGTTGCCCAACAAAATGCACATTACTGTAGCCTTAACCTTAAGCATCAGGTATAATTTTGCCTTTATTTTTAGGCGCGTAGCTCAGTGGTAGAGCATCACCTTGACATGGTGGTGGTCGGTGGTTCGATCCCACTCGCGCCTACCAAATTTTTAATTAGAAGGATAATGTTGTGATAAAGATCACTTTGCCTGATGGCACTAAACTACAATTTGAAGAGGCTCCAACTGTTATGCAAGTTGCAGCTAAAATTGGCGCAGGTCTAGCCAAAGCTACGCTAGCGGCTAGCGTAGATGATACGCCAGTTAATAGCGATTTTATAATTGAGCAAGATGCTGCGGTAAAAATCATTACTGCCAAAGATCCAGCGGGCCTTGATATTATTCGTCACTCTAGCGCGCATCTTTTAGCCCATGCAGTGAAGCAGCTTTTTCCTACAGCGCAAGTAGCAATTGGCCCCACGATTGAAAATGGCTTTTATTATGACT
>JAGLXC010000270.1 GCA_023133095.1 Gammaproteobacteria bacterium
TTTAAGAAAGATTAGTTTAGGTGATTACATAACGACAGGTGAAGATTTAGTAAGCTTGCAGTCACTAGATCCTATTCGAGTTGATTTTAGTGTCCCGCAAAGATATTTAAATGATATTAAGGTAAAAGATCAGGTTACGATTTATTCTCAAGCTATCCCAAAACCTTGTTCAGGCACTATCTATGCTTTTGATTCTATTATTGATCAAAACACTCGCATGATTAATATGCGTGCAACTATACCTAATCCTGACCATATACTTTTGCCTGGAACCTTTGTTGAGGTTAAGTTGCTTATTAAGCATAGCAAGCCAGTTGTGTTAATACCTCAGACTGCTGTTGTATATCATGAAGGCAGTAACTATATATTCTTGATGAAAGACAATAAAGCCGTTAAAACTAACATCACCTTAGGGCCGATTACCAAAGATAAGCAGATTATTGTGGAGAAAGGTGTAAAACCTGGTGATGAGGTGATTGTTGGTGGTCAAATGAAGCTGTTTGATGGTTTTCCTGTGATTACGCAAAGCAACTATCAGCAGATGGAAGCCAGCAAAGAGCAGCAAGCAGGCAACAATAAGTAAGAAGAAGAGTTAACTCATGCAAAAAAGATTTACTGATGTTTTTATTAATCGGCCGGTTTTTTCTACCTGTATTAGCTTAATAATACTCTTGGTAGGATTTGTTTCATATACCAAGATGGATATACGTCAGTATCCCAAAGTTGATGCTTCTGTAGTTGAGGTTTTGCTTACCTATCCTGGTGCTAACTCTGAGGTTATGGAGGGGTTTGTTGCAACTCCGGTTGAGCAAGCTATCGCTTCGGTTGACGGTATTGACTACATGACCTCTTCCAGTGTGCAGAATCAGACCACGATTGCAGTAAATTTAAAATTAGGCTATGACATTAATGTAGCCATGACTGATATTGCTAATGAAGTGCAGTCAGTAATGAATGAGTTGCCAGATGATCTGCAGCCGCCAGTTATAGAAAAGAATGACCCTAACCAGTTTCCAGTTCTTTGGTATAATGTCCATAGCGATAATATGGACGCTAAAGCGCTTACTGACTATTTGATTCGGGTAGTGCAGCCGCAAATCCAGCCATTGCAGGGTGTATCGCAAGCTTTCATTTATGGTGAACGCGAATATGCTATGCGGGTTTGGCTCGATCCATTTTTAATGGCAGCGAAAAATGTAACTCCTGGCGAGATCTATACGACTATTAATTCTAAGAATGTTATTGCGCCGGCTGGTAATTTAAAGAGCCCAGAGCAGCAAATTACCTTATATGCTTCAACTGATCTGCAGGCAACTAAAGCATTTAATGATATGATCGTGCGCAATGATGATGGCCATTTAGTGCGGATTAAAGATGTTGGACAGGCTGTGTTAGGTGCTTCAGATACTGACATGGACTATTCTGTGTACGTAAATGGTAAGCAATCTATGGTTATGGCCATTAGTCCTAAGCCTAATGCTAACTCTTTAGATGTTGCCAACGCGGTAAACAGTGTTATACCCTCTATCCGGAAGAAGCTGCCTCAAGGGGTTAAGATTGATGATTTTTATGATCAAACTCGTTATATTCGAGTTTCGTTAAAAGAGGTTCAGAAAACTATTTTTGAGGCTTGTATTTTTGTATTTCTAGTTATCTTTTTAATGCTTGGTTCTCTCCGTGCTGTGATAGTGCCATTAGTTACGATTCCTTTGTCGCTGACTGGTGCCTGTATCATAATGTTGGCATTGCATTTTTCGATTAACACTTTGACCTTGCTAGCCTTTGTTTTGGCTATTGGTCTCGTAGTCGATGATGCTATTGTAGTATTAGAAAATATTCACCGCCACTTAGAGGAGGGGCTGACAGCTAAACAGGCAGCATTGGTTGGCGGACGCGAAATTGCCTTTGCGATTGTTGCTATGACTTTGACATTAGCTGCTGTTTATCTACCGATCGGCTTTATGCCAGGCTTAACAGGACAACTCTTTACTGAATTTGCGCTTACCTTGGCTGGAGCCGTGTTAGTTTCTGGCTTTATTGCTTTAACACTGTCACCGATGATGTGTTCTAAGATCTATAAATCTGGGGCAAAT
>JAGLXC010000271.1 GCA_023133095.1 Gammaproteobacteria bacterium
AAGATGATTTTAAGCAATCATCTGAATTACAATTTGATTATTGCTATTTAGAGACTGTGCAAAAGTTAATAGCTGATCCTGCTGCAAGGGAAAGCATTAAAGAGATGAGGGCACAAAGATGCAATAAGTTAGGTGAGCTAAGAGAGTATAATGACTTAACCAGGCAGAGGGCAGCTGAATATTTCAGAGATTGTAAGGAAGCGCTTACAGACAGTGAGTTTGGATTGCTGCGTGATTTAGCAGCCTATGATGTCTTTCAAACAGTACGAATTGCTGCTGCAGAAGCGCTTTATAAGAAAGGCTTAAGCGCTGATCGTGAAAAGGCGCAGAAAATTGTATTTGGATTGCTAACCTATCCTGGATTTTGTATGCCTCACCAAGATGGCGCAGATCTAGTGCGCGAGCGTGCAGCGCGCGCCCTTGTTATATTAAATGACTATCGGCCTGAAGTTATTAATGCTTTAAAACTTGCTGTTTCTGATCCATTTCAGAATGTTAAGGTGGCGGCAACAGAGGCACTTAAGCACTTAGATCAATCATTGAAGAATTTAGATAAGGTAGCTTTACCTAAAAGTGATTTTTTATCAGCATCTGCAGAGTCTCGGTTGGCATTTTTGCAACGTACTATTGCGGAGAATGCTGCAGAGCTTGGAAAGGCATTTAAAAAAGAGAGACGAGATCGCGCTTTAATAAGGGATCTGTTTTACAAGATCTCTTGGCGAATTAATGAGTTAAGTTGGGAATATAAATATAGTTTAGTAAAAAAGAAGTTGGTTGCTGAAGAGGAGTGGCATTTATTTGATTTTATTTGTAGCTATTTAACAGTTAACCCTGACGTTGAGCTTGAAAATTGGGTAGATGTAGCTGCTGAATGTGGTTCGCTAGCTAAGATCATGAATGGGGAGTTAAAAAAAGGTTTCGACTATCCTGGCTTAAATAAGCGCTTGCGCCCAGCATTTGCCTATTCGCAGTTGACTATAATTCAGCAGCAAATAACAAAATTTTTTGAGCTCCCATTTGTAGCAGACTCAAATATTGATTGCCATGCTTTGTTAGGGTTGCTCATGGTGGTTGGAGAGGCAGCAAAGCGCTTAGAAGGTCTTAGTGTTTCTTTGCTGGAACCTGTAACTGATTCTTTTAATATCACTAAGGATATCCGTGATTTATTAGAGAAAAAGTTTCCTGCTAATTTATTTACATCAGCTGCTCTGATTGGTAATGTGTGTGGCAGTCTTGCTCAGTTAAATGAGGCAATTAATAGGTTATGCAAGGGTCAAATTGCAGAGACTGTTGATATAAATCGAGCCCATTTTGAGCAGTTGCTGAAATTATTAGAAGAAGAGTCCGTATTCAAATATTCGGAACAAGCAAAACTTTTTTTTGATGGGTTAAGGGAAAGACCGAAACAAAATTTATGGCTTGCATATTTGAGAGATGTTAAGCGTAAGGATTTTTTAAGGGGTAGGTTTAATATTGATGATAGAGAGTTTGAGAGTGTAGTAGGCGAAGTTAACAAAAATAAATATCTTAATTTAAACAAGCAACAAAAACAATATTTGAGAGAGATAGCGAGCAGGCATTTGGAGGGCAATAAGTTATTGCTCAGCTTGTTACGGCTTATTGGTAGGGAGAAGTTGTCTCCTGATGGAATTAGCAGGTTTTTAAAGGCGAATAAGCTTGATATTCCAGAATTGGAAGCTGCCATTCCTCAAGGCAGAGAAGATAGAGCGATTTTATTGGCTAACCTTGCTGAGCGAGTTGGGATAGAAGCAGATAACTTATTACAGTTGAAAGAAATTTTTATTACTCTGAATAAACATCGTACTCAGCAGGATGATTTTGATAGATTGCTTTTGGATAAAATCAAGCGTAATCCATGGTTGTTAAATCTAACCGACAAGCAGATAGGATTTTTGGAGATTTTAAATAGAGATAGAGCTGTTAGTGATCAGGATGATTTAGATAAAATATTAAAAGAAAATGGGGTAGATCCAGCTAATATTGCAAAAATTTTACAGCAAGAAAATTTGGGTTATTCGCCTAAGCCTTATTGTAATAAGTTTAGTTATCCAAAGACAGCTGACAATGAAATCATCCGGATAGTTCGTATGATTGACAAGCTTATCAACTTGCTAGTTGCTATGAAGGAAAAAGAGCCGGCAATTCCATTTGCAGAATTATTAAGGCATAACCATCACTATCAGCTTGCCCTTCAATTAGGGGTTAAGGCTTTTGGTGTTATTGTAAAAGATCAATTAGGACAGCAAGCAAAGCAACAATTATTGTCAAGTAATAGTGATGAGCTTTCAGCAAAACATATAAGACTGCTCGAACTGTTTCGGAATGCGTTAGCGCATCGGGCAACAGAAGTAGATGCACATGAGTTAGCCTGGTTTGCAGAGCACTGGGCAATAATTTCTTATCCTCGATTGAGGCAGATTGCAGCAGCGCCAACAGATCTGCCTGTCACAACATCAGAAAACCAAGCTGAAATTGTAGTAACAGAATCTATGGTTGCTGAGCATGCCTTATTG
>JAGLXC010000272.1 GCA_023133095.1 Gammaproteobacteria bacterium
CGCGCTATTCAGGGTCAATTTCCCTTAGCCTCTACTATAAAACCCTTTATTGCCTTAGAGGGACTAGATTCTAAAACCATCACCCCTAACTATACTATTTACGATAATGGCTGGTTTAAATTGCCACATGCCAAACATATCTATCTTGACTGGAATTGGCTCCATGGCGGCCATGGGCATGTTAATGTAGTAAAAGCCCTCATAGTCTCTAGCGATGGCTTCTTCTATAGACTGGCGGTAAAACTAGGTATTGCCCGCATTGATGATATCCTGAACCGCTTTGGCTTTGGTCGCAAAACTGGAATTGATATGCCAGGGGAATCAACTGGACTTGTTCCTTCGCCAGCGTGGAAAATGGCCAGACAAGGAGCCCATTGGTATACTGGTGATACAGTTATTTCCGGTATTGGCCAGGGTTTTATGTTAACTACACCATTGCAATTGGCAGCAGCTACTGCGGCATTAGCCGAACGCGGCATCCGTTTTCAGCCTCAACTCCTATTAAAAACCCAATTAGCGAATAACAAGGTTATAAAACAGACTCCAATTGCCAAAGATCCGGTTATGCTAATAGATAAAAGAGCTTGGAAAGTAGTAATACACGGCATGCAAGGGGTTGCAACTCCATGGGGTACTGGTGCCATTAGATTTGGCATCAACCCTAAATATAGCGTGGCAGCTAAAACCGGCACAGGTCAAGTCTATAGCAGTAGCCACAATCGTGATGAAAATGAGGTTGGTCAAAGTAATATCCCTAAAAAATTGCGTAATGATTCTCTATTTATTGCCTTTGCCCCAGTAAAACACCCTAAAATTGCCGTAGCTGTTATAGTAGAGCACAGCCCTATTGCTGGCACAGTAGCGCGTAAAACATTAGACTACTACTTAGTAAAAGAGCCAAAACAACAGCAAAAATCAATTACTAAACACCAACCCAGAAAACTGACAACGGTCCAATGATGATTAGTCTATGAAAAAGTACAACCTAACAATACATCAACCCTACCAAAGCCAGGGCACACAAACTAACTTCCAGAAGTTGTGGCACTTTTTACATATAGATATTCCTCTATTAGTTGGAATCTTACTGCTTATTACTATGGGTCTATTCATCTTATACAGCGCTAGCAATCAAAATACCGCCTTAATAATTCGTCAAGCTACTCGCATGTTAATTGCACTTGGAATTATGTTTGTCTTAGCCCAGATTCCACCACGCAAATACAAGGGCTGGGCCCCCTGGCTGTTTGGCCTGTGCCTGCTATTACTATTAGCTGTACTTGGTATTGGAGCGATGAGCAAAGGCGCTCAACGTTGGCTAAATTTAGGGCTTTTTAGCTTTCAGCCCTCAGAGATAATGAAACTAGCTGTTCCTATGATGTTAGCCTGGTATTTGAGCGATAAACGCTTGCCTCCAGACTTTAAAACCCTGCTAATTTGCGGCGCAATCATATTGGTTCCAGTAGTTGCAACGGCTAAACAACCTGACCTGGGTACGGCCTTAATAATTGCTATTGCTGGTATTTTTGTTCTCCTGTTGGCTGGCATTAGCTGGAAACTAGTAACTAGCACTGCGGCTCTATTAGCGCTCTGCTTTCCGATTGTATGGCACTTTATGCATAGTTATCAACGCGCTCGGGTCTTAACCTTCTTGAACCCAGAACGCGACCCTTTAGGTAGCGGTTACCATATTATTCAATCAAAAATTGCCATTGGCTCAGGCGGACTCCTGGGTAAAGGCTGGCTCCATGGCACTCAATCACATCTGCATTTTTTACCAGAACATGCTACTGACTTTATCTTTGCTGTGTGCAGTGAAGAGTTTGGGTTAATAGGATGCTTAATATTACTAGCTATTTTGCTATATATTATTGGTCGTGGCCTCTATATCAGCAGTCAAGCCCAGGATACATTCACCAGACTATTAGCTGGTAGCTTGACTCTTACCTTTTTCCTCTCATTTTTTGTAAACATAGGCATGGTAACAGGAATTCTGCCGGTTGTAGGTCTTCCTTTACCATTAATTAGCTATGGAGGCAGTTCAATCGTGACATTGATGGCTGGATTTGGCATTATAATGTCTATACACACTCATAGGAAATTGGTGACGAGTTAAAGATGCGAAAAATATTTATAATTACAGCAGCCATTATTGGCTTGTGTCTGCTAGCACAACCTGGCTTTGCGGCCTCAGCAACAAAAAAAATCTATACTAAAGAGCAATTTATCCAACATATGGTAGATAAGTATCATCTGGATAAAGCAGAGATAAGCAACCTGGTCTATGGCGTAAAAATCTTAAAGCGCCCCGTTAAAAAGGTAAAACATCCTTATGAGAAAGAAGAACCCTGGTATATCTATCGCACCGCTTTTGTAAATGATGATCATGTCCAGGGTGGTCTTATCTATTGGCAAAAGCATACTGAAGCACTAGCAAAAACAGAGGCCAAATTTGGTGTTCCTGCGAGCATGATTGTGGCTATTCTTGGCGTAGAGACCCACTATGGTGAATCTACCGGAAAAACAAAAGTCCTGGATTCATTAGTCACCTTAGCTTTTACTCCAACTAAACAACAATATTTCTTCCAATATGAGCTAGAACAATATTTCTTATTAACCAAAGAGCTAAAACTGGACCCCCAAAAGGTATTAGGTTCATTTGCAGGGGCCGTAGGCTATCCTCAATTTATGCCGGGTGCCTATAGGCAATATGCTGTAGATTTTGATGGTAATGGCACCAAAGATCTGTTTAATGATACAGCTGATGTAACAGCTAGTATCGCTAACTTTTTCAAACATCTAGGCTGGCATAAAGGTGAACCAATAACCATACCAGCAGTTGTTAAGGGCGATGCCTATAAAACCATCTTAAATCACAGATTAACAACGCCATACACAATAGCTGAACTTAAAAAATTAGGAATCACTCCAGCAACATCAATACCCAACAACACTAAAGCAAATCTGCTTCGCTTAAAGACTAAAAATGGCTATGAATTCTGGCTGGCTTTACACAACTTCTATGTGATTACTCGCTACAATGCTAGCCCTTTGTATGCTATGGCAGCTTATCAATTATCACAAGAAATTGCCCAGGATCATGCTACCATTTTAAAAAAAAACTTTATCTCCAAAATGGTCAACAACTACCATTTTGGCCAAAACTACATAACTCAATTGCTAACCAATATCCAATTTACTCCTGATTCTATCCAATTAATAGAAAAGCCCTATGAAGCGCGTGCCTGGTATCTCTATAATAAAATATTCCTCAACGAAAAGCGTGTGTTAGATGGAATTGAATATTGGCAAAGCCATGAAGCAGATTTGAGCAGAGCAGAGCAACAGTATGGAGTACCAGCAAGCATAATAGTTGCAATTGTTGGGGTTGAATCAGATTATGGCAGAAATAAGGGCAACTATCCGGTATTAAATACTCTTGGAACCTTAGCATTCTACTATCCGCCTCGAGCAGATTTCTTTCAGGAAGAGTTAGCTCAATTTTTGCTATTAGCTCGTAAATTCCACCTTGATCCAACAACATTAACTGGCTCTTATGCCGGAGCTTTAGGCTATCCACAATTCATGCCCAGCAGCTACCGCTATTATGCAGTTGATTTTAACCATAAGCATAATGAAGATCTATTTCATGACACAAGTGACGTAATCGGCAGTGTAGCAAACTATTTTCATCATGCTGGCTGGCGTACTAATGATCTAATTGCAGAACCGGCCACAGTTAAAGGCAACAATTATCGCAAATTATTAAACGTTGATCTAAAACCGAAA
>JAGLXC010000273.1 GCA_023133095.1 Gammaproteobacteria bacterium
CCCTTAATCCCTGCCAATTTACGCTACGCTGATAGCTTACCTGGGTCATGCTTAATCGCCATATTAATTAGATATAACTAATTATAATTGACAATTAATAATTATGTATATATAATCATTAATTGTCATTAACTATGCAGATACCTTATGAATTTTGAACACTTAATGCTAAAGCAATTGGACGAACAGCTACAGGACTGGACTAAGATTAAAACCCGCCAGCCCCCTAAAAAAGGATGGATTAATCTAATTCGCTCTGCGCTTGGCCTGTCCAGTTATCAGCTTGCAAAAAAAATGGGGGTAAATCAATCAAGAGTTATCCAGATTGAAACAGCTGAGAACAATAGAGCAATAACCATCAAAACACTGGAAAAAGCAGCTGAGGCTATGAATTGCAAGCTGATATACGGACTGGTGCCTAACTTATCGCTGCAAAATATTCTGGAAGAACAAGCCAGAAAAATTGCCAAACAACAGCTAGCCAGGGTATCTCATTCTATGGGACTTGAAGATCAAAGCATAAGCACCGACAAACAGCAGCAACAATACAATGAGCTGGTCAAAGAATTACTAGACAGTCGGCCCAAAAAACTATGGAGCAATGATGAATGAAGTTTGAATATGTTACTGGAGCTACACCACTTGATCCTGATGAGAAAGATAGCTTATTGCCAACACATATTACAACTCAAAATCAACTAAATGAATGGGAACAAGCCAATATACTAGAGGCTGAAAATTGGGCTTTTGCACGCCATCAATCACATGTTTTAGAATTAGGTTTCTGCCGTAATTTGCACAAAAAAATGTTTGATAAAACCTGGTTATGGGCAGGAAAATTTAGACACTCCAACAAAAATATTGGTGTGTTTTGGGAGCAAGTATCCACGCATCTAAGGCTACTTTTAGATGATATGAAATTCCAAATAAAAAATAATAGCTATGAACTTGATGAAATAGCCGCACGCTTCCATCATCGCTTAGCTTTTATTCACCCATTTCCTAATGGTAATGGCCGACATGCACGCCTCATGACTGACATATTGTTATTTAATCAGGGAGCTAAACAGTTCACCTGGGGACAAACAGAATTAACGTCAAACAATCAAGCAAGAATTTCATATATTGCTGCCCTTAGAGCAGCAGACAAAGGTAATTATGACACTCTATTCCGATTTGTACGCAGCTAATTTGATCAACTGAGGCCATCAAACAAGAACTTAAGGCACAGCCTGGGGAACTATGCTGAAGCAGCTTGCGCTATCTTTAGTAACTCAGCAGCTTAATTCAATCGCGAAAGCTATCTCAACGACAGCCCTTAATCCCTGCCAATTTACGCTGCGCTGATAGCTTACCTGGATCATGCTTAACTGCTGCTTTAAAAAAGGTACAGGCAAGCAGTTTATCTGGTATTTCCAGCGCGCATCGGCCTGCATTCTCATAGGCGCCGGCAACATTGAGATAATACGGATCCCGCGTAGATTCTAAGAAATGGTTAATTGCCTGGTGCTCTCTACCATGACGACAGAGGTAAGCCCCATAATTGTTTTGCGCTGCCCCCATTTTAGGCGCCAGCGCTATTGCCTCTAGGTAATAGCGCTCTGCTAATTTTACCTCACCACTTTTCTCTAAAAAATAACCCATTGCATCTAAAATCAGAGGGTCATTTGGATTTTGTTGCAATGCTAGCAAGAGTTTGCTTTTAGCTCGCACCATATCTCCTTGATGCAAATATGCCAAACCCAACTTGGTGTTATAGAGCGCCGCCTCTTTATTGTTATTAGGTGTGATGGTAGTTGTGCAACCAAACAGGATTAAGCTAATCAACAGCAAAAGCAGTCTCATGACTTGCCCTTTTCTCCAGCCAATTGACCGCAAGCAGCTGCAATATCACTGCCTCGGGTTTTGCGGGTAATAGTGTTTATGCCAGCCTTAAGCAAAATCTGCCGAAAAGCGTCTAATACCTCTTCACTGGAGCTCTGCCAATTACAACCAGGAAATGAATTAAAACGCAGTAGATTTATTTTACAACGTACTCCTTGCAACAGCTTTACTAACTGCCGCGCCTGCTCTTTGCTATCATTAACACCTGCTAACATTACATACTCAAAGGTAACCATACGTCTTGGATCTTTAAAATAGTATTTGCAGGCGGTCATTAATTCTTGTAATGGATATTTTTTATTAACTGGCATTATCTTATTACGCAATTCATCATTTGGCGCATGTAGAGATACGGCTAATGACACCTCGCTAACTTCTCGCAATAACTGCATTTTCGGTACAATTCCAGAAGTACTTAAGGTTACGCGATATTTTGAGAGGCCATAGGCATTATCATCTAACATCAAATCCATGGCAGCCACTACATTATCGAAATTTAACAATGGTTCGCCCATTCCCATCAGTACCACATTAGTAATCAATAATTTGGATTTTAATCTCCATAACTGCCCAACAATCTCAGCTACGGTTAAATTACGGGTAAAACCTAAGGTTGCGGTAGCGCAAAACTTACACCCTAAAGCGCAACCAACCTGGGAAGAGACACATAAAGTGCCGCGATCGGGCTCTGGAATATAGACTGTCTCTACCTGATTACCATCCTGTAGCTGAAATAAAAATTTACGAGTGCCATCTTGCGATACCTGCTCTTTTACTATCTCTGGAAAAATTATTTCAGCCGAATGCGGTAACTTTTCTCTTAATGCTGCACTCAAGTTGGTCATAGCAGCGAAATCAGTAACTCGCTGCTGGTGTATCCATTTTAAGATCTGCGTACCACGAAATGGTTTTTCACCTAAATCGGTAAAAAAATCAATTAGATCTGCTTTATTATAATTGGCTAGGTTAATTTTTTTCATGGTTATATTATAAGGCAACCACGAGGATTGCCCCTATATACCCTTCGCGATTGAATTTTATGCTGTGTTGCCTGCACCCATTCGCCATCC
>JAGLXC010000274.1 GCA_023133095.1 Gammaproteobacteria bacterium
CAACTGATTCCTTTCTGGTTATCTCCTCCTTCATATTAATGAGAAAAGTGTTTATCTCTGTTTCGGCAAACTCTTGTCGTCTCGAAAAATAAATATGGGATATTCTTATTCTGTTTATAGGAAGAATTTTATTAGCAGGCCAGGATAGCATTGGAGTTAAGGTTCCTCTCGTGCCTTTATTATAAGTATCATATAGTTTTCCATCTAATCGTTCTAATAGTAATCTTAATTTCTCATCTTGCTCATTATAATTTTTTCCTAAATAATCACGCAGTTGAAAAACTAATTCTTCTCTTTCTATGTTAGCCGGGTCAGATATAAAATATTCAGTTTGCTCGGATAATCTAAGTTTTATGGTTTTATACCAGTCATCGTCATCTAGTTGAGCGTCTGCGTTACCCACTACTTTTAGCAAAAATAAGCGTAATTTATTAGCATGCCTCCAATAAACAATCATTTTGGGTGGCGTCAATGTTGGTTGTGTCTTTATGGGGTTAAATCGTTGTTGATGAAATAGAATTGGCAGAATTACTTTGGGCTCATGAAGCCATTCTCTTTGTTGCGATAGCTTTTCAAATTCCGGTTGTGAATCATGATTGCTATGATACACAATGGATGCGGTTTTTATCAAGAACAATAGCTGTTTGGATAATACTTCTAAGCCATTTTTGTTTATAATACCTAAAACCTCTGGGCTCAGAGTTTTTTGTCCATCCCTGGTTATTGTTGGTTGAGCAGCCAGAATCAAAATAAGCACCTCATGATATAGGTAGAGCAGGTTTGCAGCAGTATATTTAATTGAATGATAATATTTTAATAGTTTATGGATTTCGCTAAATGTATGGCCATCAAAGGAAAATGGTTTATTTGCCAATGGATATAAGCAACCACGCTGTTCAGGAGAAAATCTATTCCAGAATTGCTCTCTTTCTGTATCGCTCAAATGATCATATAATGTAAATAAATAGAAAAGCTCATTGTTTTTATGAGCAATGGAGGCTGTATGTATGGCACCAATAACTCCTGCAGTATGTTCACTTGGTAAAGTTAGAAATATTTTAGTTGCAGCTTTTGTTTTTTGTTTGCTAAGTAGGAATACTATTAAATGTGCATAATCTATTGCTGCAAAGTTGGAACAAATTTTCGAAATATCTTGTGCAGAAAATCGACATGCTATGTGTTCTACAACTACTAATAAATCTCTTTGCATCTCTTCCTGCACTACTAACTGTTGATCTATGGTTAATTGTTTCCGTTTCTCTGCATAAAGAATAGCTAGAAAGATCTTAATGAGTTCAGCTAAAATAGATGTATTATCACCAGTCAACTCTTCTAGCAACGGTGGTTTTTGCTGCATCCGCCGCGGTTGACGGAGAGTGTAGAAGAAAAAGGCTATTAAAGTTAGTTGTTGTCCATTTTGAAAGTGGTGGTTATTTTCACGATCTATTAGTGCTTCTATAATTTGCGGGAGTTTGCGTACAGGATCAGCATTATTAATGTTCGTTGTTATAGATGTAGCAATAGAGATCATAGTTCCTGATCCATGAGGGCCATAGAAATACATGGGGGTTGATTGTAATTTTTTTTCGGTGTGATAAGTTATCTCTGCTAATCTACGAAGGCTGCACAAATAATGCTTGCCATTATTAGTAACTAAAGAAAAATATAACCCATAAGCGTTGCAATCTATTTGTTCAACATCTGCTCCTAAAGCGCTAGTATCTTCTAATGCATCTGGCCCATGGTAGTTATTCCTGCCGGGAGCTGGTTTTACTGCAGCTTTTGCCCTAGCTGTAACTGTTTTTTTGGCCCTGGGAATATTTATTTCGGTGCCAAGAAATTGCCTTGGAGGAGCTGAAGGGAAGGCAAGAATTTGATATCTAGTTCTTAAATTAGTTAAATGAGCAGCAATCAATTGCCACTCTAAATTTAGCTGTTGTATGTGGATATTTCGCGGACTTACTCGGCCATATCCTTCCAGTTCTTGATTCAATTGGGAAATAGTTCTCATTTTTTGTTGTATTTCCGGCAATATTTTATCGTGTGATAATAAATCAAGTTCAACTAAATTATTTGCCAATTCTCGTAAAAGCGCAATTAAATGAAGCAGTGCTAGGTTTTGAGGCGAATGACCCACCAACGGCTCAGGATTTAGCTTATGTTTAGGCAATAATGGAATTAATTCTGCTGGAATTTCTTCTTCTTTAGTTACAAAGGTTGCAACTATTTCTCGCGCTACCTGATTATATGCTGGTATTATATCTGTCAATGCAGGAGGAGGAAATGAAACAGTTTTTTTGCCCATTTTTAATGCTATATGCATAGTTGCTACTTGTTGGTATGCATTAAATACTTTTGCTAATGTGGGCAATGCTAATGGCTGGTGTCTATTTAGTTGTTGTGCAATAGCTGCTATTCGCCTCCATTGGTCAGCTATATATTTCTCAGTGATTGGTTCAGATTCTGTGATGCCAGGGGGTAATGCTTCTATTGCGGCCATTAAAGCAAGGTGTGCTCTTTCTGCTTCTTGTTGTGACGCTTCCATTGGCTTCATAATCTGATCATGCTTGTCCTGGTCTTTATCTGCTTGTTCTAACTCTTCCTGATGGCTCATAGAGAATCCTGTCGCTTGAGTTGCTATCCTGTTGGCGGATTGAAGTGCCATAGTTTCTAACGCGTGGGGGTATAACTTACTCTGTAATTGTTTAAATGCGGTAACCAGGCTATCCATTGTTGTTTTTTGCATATTATGTCGTAAATCAGGAGTATGCCGTAAGCCTTGATGTGGATTAAATTGTTGGCGGGGATCTAAATGTCGCGTCAGAGTTGTTTCTGAAGCACGACTTAGAAGAGGAGGCGGAGCCGTAGTCGTTGTTGCTAGTGGCAACGTTGCTACAGATTGGCTGCGATTAAACGGTGGGCGCTGTGGAGGAGAAAATGAATGCTGTTGTGAGCAATTCAAGCTTTTACTTGATTGATAGGCAGCAGCATATGGTGTTGAGAGTTCTGCTGTTAAATTAGGAGGCGGTGCATTTAATCTTTGTGCTGAGCATGCAGCATATATTTTGCTTCGCAGCTCTTTAACTTGGCTATCATATTGTGTAACAGGGACTGCATATTCATCTGCTATTAGGTGCGTCTGCAATAATTTCCCCCAAAGAGGATTTAATAAGCTGTCTATAATTGGGCCTTGGACAGCAAGCATTTGATTTATATGACCAATAATAAAATCAACCCGTTGCAATGCGATTCGTTGTAAGCTAGCAAGCTGCTCTGGTAGCAGTCCATACCTGTCTAATAAGGTATTATAGAAGCGTACTATTCTTTGCCATTTTTCCTCTATTTGTTTAAAAAAATCATCAAGATTGGAAGGTGGGCGAGAGAAAAATCCGTTGAAAGCGTTAATCATCCTTGCAAAAGCAACTAAGTGTGCCTGTCGTTGTATAACAATAATCTGTTGGCGAAGTTCATCTAATTTTGGGCTATAAGATACAATAGATGCTCCATCTGCTTGCACTGTTTCATGCAGAGATAGAGTTTCTTTCCATAGCATCATTGTACAATGGTAATCTCCTGGATGTGCAGACTTAAGCAGCATGTCCAGATAAGCGATAATAAATTTAACTTTTGTTAATGCTCTGTCAGCTTCAGTTACGATAGTTTCATTTTCTGCGTAGAGTTTTAATAGATTATTGTATGTTTGGGTTTGATTATTCTGCAGCAAAAATATAATAATTCTAGCTATATCCTCAAGATCAAAATAGTTAGAGCTTATTGCGTATCTGTTTTCTGTGATGATGTTTATAGCAGTTATTAGAAACTCGAGATGGTTTCCAGGAAGTTTTGCTAACTCTTGTTCTGCTTTTGTTACAGGTTTTTGTTGCAATAATATTAAGGTGGTTTTTATTAATTGGGCTAGATTAGCTTCTCTATATTCGGATAATTCACTCAACATAGAAAAACGTGGACTTGGCAAAGGTTGCTTTAAGAGGTGGAAAAAAAACATTAGTAAATTTAAATGTTGGCAGCGATAGTGTTGAGGATTAAGGTATCTTTGTTGCACAAGTAGAGCGTTTATTACGCCGCTTAATAATGGATTGTCATTGTCAAATTCTAAGAGTATTGCTCTATTAGCCTGCAATACTTGGGAGTCAATTTCTCTATGTGGTGGCAGAGGTGATGTTTTTGCTATTCCAGTTAATGCAGGATAGCTTTTAGTAATTGAAGCTGAAGGATCTCTGACTAATATTTTGGTATATTGAACTAACTGGTACCAATATAAATTTATCTGTTCTATTTCTATTATTTGTGTTTCTAAATCATAATGGTTTAAATAAGTGTTTAGCTCTACTATCTTACGCCATACTTCTGTGATCTGAAAATCCAACGGAGCTGCAGCACCAATAGCACCAATGTCTAGATGCGTAACCATCTGCATTAGTCCATCTAGTTGTTCTTTTATTAAAGTAAATAATCTTCTTATTTGCTGAGGTGGTTTTATAGCAAAGGGATTAGCATTTGAATCACTTGTGTCTATTGCAGCAATGACTGGTTGTAATAAAATAGATATAAATGGTGGAATATTTAAATATGCTAATTCTTCACCGGATAAAAATCTGTATTGATTTATTAGACAATAAATAGCAGGAGGTGCGAAACAAATTTTTTTTTGTTGTTTTAGCTCCAATTGTGTTTCACCAGCTGCTAGATATTTAGCATATATTTCTTTTAATATAGTTATTGCAAGTGGACTATATTCAACTAACTCTTGAGCTAAAGAATATATTTTTTTCCATTGCATCCGTATTTGCGCAAAATCTATGGATTCACCTTGCAGCATATGATAAATAGCATCAAATGCTGTAATTAAATGTCTCATAGCTAACACTTGCATTTTATAACGCAGCTCTGGTGGTTTATTTATAATACTATTATAGCTACGTTTTATCTCTTGCCATTGTGCCTCTGGAGAAGGTGGTGTTGGACTGGGAGGTGGCGTTCTTGTTCTTTGCGCAGTTAGCATGTTTGGATCGAGTGTTGTGCTGCGGCTAAAAGGAGGCCTTGCATGTTTTGGGCTAAGGCCTGCTATGATAGGAGACCCTGGGCCAGACCCAGATAGTGTTACTAGTCCATTGGTTGAACCGCTACGCCTAATCGGCGGTCCTGCTTTAGTTGGAGACGGTGGTGGTTGTACTGGTTTTCCTTCTATTACACCAGTTAAATATAGGCTGAAATTATGGCCTTCTACAAATAGTTTCGGTAGTTGTTGTATATAGCTGGTAGGTGGTTTTTTAAAGGTTTTTTTTATTTGCGGTTTTAACGCAGTAATCCTAGCAAAGTAATCTTTTGTTAACGGCACATATCTATCTGCTATCTTATGAGCTTCTATGAATCCATTCCATAGAAGGGTTAATGTTTTATCGTCTGCGCGTTTATTTTGTTTCAGTTGAGTAAGGAAAAAATTTGCAAAACTAAGTGCTGCATCCTGCATCTGTTCTTGTATGCTCAGCGGCAGTGGCCAACCATGGTGCCTTAATTGTTGAGCATGTTCTTGCGCAATCTCTTGCCAGGATTGTTTTATTGATTGTATGGAAGGAAAAGGTGCATCAGGATTTGTGGCCGCAGGATTTAATAGCGCAATAAACGCAGTTAACTGTTCTGAAAATTGTTCCACATTTTTGGGCATCTCTTCATGTTCTTTTTTAGTTAAATATAAATAAAGAACATCCTTTTACCCTGTAAAATATACCTTTTAATTTCATAGTTATTATAACATATATTGAGAATAGCGGCTAGTCTGAAGCAGAGCGTTTCATTGAATCAAAAAAAGCTTCATTGGTTTTGGTAGCCTTTAAGCGCTCTAAT
>JAGLXC010000275.1 GCA_023133095.1 Gammaproteobacteria bacterium
AGGTTACCCGCGAAATAAAACAACTGTTTGAACAATTTAAAGAGGAGGTAACAAATGGTAATCTAAAAATAGACAACACACCGACTTATGATCTTATTAATAAAGCTCGATTTGATTTTATTCATACCCTCTATGACCCAGTTAGTGATCTATTGGCAAGCAGCAAATTACCTGAACAGGACAAAAATCTGATTACTCTGCCAGAAGGATATGCCGAACTGGATTTCAGTGGAACCAGCAACGTCCTTCGCGGCTGTGTAAAAATAGCTGTTTGACAATATCTTATGCTTTGTTATAGTATTAAATATAATATCTTTATTTCATTATAGTTAGCACTGAGGCTAATTTATGCGCGCATATCGAGAAATCCTTCTAAAACATATAGCTCCCATATGGCATCAAACAAAAATTGACAACTTTGTTTCACAAATTGCAAAACGACTAGCTGTCACACAACAAGATATTATTAACGAATTCTTAGATTACAATCTAAATGTGCATGCAGATAAAGGCAACGCTGTTTATGAGCCTTTGGTTAATCGATTTGTTTTACACATTCATAACCTGCTTGACGGCAGCTGGCACATAGACCGTCAGGCAGTAGTTTCAGAAATGGTGCAATCAGCACATCCTGCCACCATGGCAGACATAGGTTTTGGTGTACCCAGCCAATACACAAAACAATTAGTTCTTGGAAAGAAAAACATTAAATTAACCTTTTTTGACCTTTATGATTCTGCCTTTATCTTTGCTGAAAATTTATTAACTTTGTGGGATGAAAACTGGCGTCAACATATCTCATTACAAAAAACAGACATGAATACCAAAGAATATATTGGTGATTTTGATCTATATCTATTGCAAGATGCTATAGAGCACACTACAGATCCAAAAGGATACCTATCCATGCTGATTAATAAATCCCGTCCTCAGGCAAAATTCATTATATCTCTTCCAATTGGCCCTATTTTCCCCCGTCATTATATGGCCTGGAAATCAGATGCAGAAGCAGAAGAATGGTTAAAAAAATGTGGGTTAAAAATAGAACAGCAACAAAATGTTTATGTAAATCCTGACATTGATCTATTTGCCAAACAATTATCGCCTGATTATCACGATCTTTACGCTCTTTGTTCTAAACAAAAATCTAATTAGCCATATTTGACTTTACCTGAAAATTTTTCATGTAAAATTTACATGAAGTCCGTGGTATTCCAAAATAATACAACCTGCGCTATTCTTATATCACATACTTAGGAAAAAAGGAGAGAGGAAATGCAAACTTATAATCTAAAACAAGATGAAAAATTATCCATATTGGATAACAAAACACGGATTCTGCTGCACATCTTAAAAGTTGCACAAAGCAGAGTTAAAATAGGAGTTCATGCGCCAGCTGATTTAACTATCAAACGCGCGGAACATTATAAAACCAAACCAACACCACTTAGCCGGACTGCGGTAGATCACCACACAAAATCTGGCAGACTTTTATTTGTTGAAGATTCAGAATTACTGCAAAAAGTTTTTAAAATCTTCACCCAAGAGCTGCACTATAATAATGCAGACTTCGCTACTACTGGCAAACAGGCGCTAAATTTAATTAAGCGCAATAGATATTCCCTAATTTTTCTCGACATTAATTTACCTGACATAAGCGGAATAGACATCTGCAAAAATATTCGCGCTAAAAATAGCGGCAAAAAAATCCCCATAATAGCAGTAACCTCTGATGAGGATTATGAACCAGAATGTCGCGCAGCTGGTGTTAATGATTTTATCGTAAAACCTTTGTTAATGGACAAATTACAAAACTTAGTCGAAAGATGGACGTAATTTTATGTGAATTAAGGCATGGTACTGCAACGGCGTAGCGCTTTTCGCGCTGCGCTAATGCGGTTTTAATGGAGAACTTTTATGGTAACTAAATCCTGGCATGAATTGTTTGTAGAGATACTTGAGAAAACAGATTCGCAAGAGACTTTTGCAGAAGATGAGATACAAATCGTCACTAAAAAGAGGAGGAAACGAGGAATGTATTTTTTAGGTGATAATTTTAAGGGGATCTATTTCACCCAGAGAGAAGCAGAATGCATGATGCAGTTGCTGCAAGGAAAAAGTTTTAGTGGTGCTGCTGAAAAATTGAACTTATCGCCACGCACTGTAGAATTTTATGTTAAAAATATGCGCAAAAAACTTAACTGCGATTCAAAGTTTGAACTCATTGCGCAGGTTAGAGATAGCGATTTTTTAAACAATTTTAACGTCTCTGATAAAAAATCATAATAGCTTCTGCAACCACTATACGACTATATTTTCCTGTAGCATCAATCCCCTATTGCGATGGGCATATGTTTATGCAATTCTATATGCTGCAAAATAAATTTCTGTAATGGGGCTAACAGCCATGCAGGGCAAGCCCGGACAGTTTCGCCGGGAGCCGCTGGGACATTGACTCTATAGTA
>JAGLXC010000276.1 GCA_023133095.1 Gammaproteobacteria bacterium
CTGATTTTTTGTTTTTTGGTCTCTCTTTGTCAGGATGATCGCGAACAATAATGCTTATTAAAAGTGCTAATATCAGTAGTATTATCCCAATTAATATCATGCTTTGGCGCCAACCAATATGGGTTACTAACACTGATACTGGCCCCTCGCCTACCGCAGCTCCAAGCATACCAAGTGCTTGAGTTGCGCCAGAGATAAAGCCAAAACGTGATGCAGGAAACCAAACGCTAGCTAGTTTTAAGGCGCCAACAAAGGCAAAAGCAGCACTAAACCCCATGAGGAAACGATAAGCTTTGGCTGCTGCTAAGCTATCAACATGGGCAAATAATATGCAACTTATGCCGCATAAAGCAGCAGTTACGGTTAAAAGTCGATGTGGACCAAAGCGATCTACTAAGGTTCCTACTGGAATCTGCATGGCCACATAGGCGTAATAAAAAAATGCTGATAATGAACCTAAACTTAAGGCGCTGACGTGCAGATCGCGCATTAGATCTGCTACCATCACACTTGGCGCTACTCGAGCAAAATATTCAGCAAAGAAAAATCCTGCTGCCAACAGCCAAATAAATAGAGCTCTATAATTCAATTCGAGGGGTATAACTTTTGTAACCATAGCCCTACTTTAATTTTTAAGCTGTTAAGTCAATATCTGCTACAGAATTAACAACGTAAGTAGGCCTGTAGGGGTATTTCTTGATATCTTCCCTTTTGCTTACTCCAGATAGAACTAAAATAGTATCCATACCACTCATCATGCCAGCGATTACATCAGTATCCAGGCGATCGCCAACCATAACAGTATTAGCCGAGTGAATCCCAAGGTAATTTAATGCAAAACGCATCATTAATGGATTGGGTTTGCCAACATAAAAAGGACTGCAGCCTGTCGCACGCTCTAAGAGTGCAGCTAAAGCGCCACAAGCTGGTACTAGGCCCTCATTTTCCATGCCTACATTGTCCGGATTTGTAGCAACAAATAGTGCCCCTTTAGAGATTAATCGAATCGCTTTGGTCAGCTGATCAATGCTGTAGGCAAAGGTCTCTCCTAATACTACATAATCTGGATCTGTGTCAGTAATAATATAACCTATTTCGTAAAGTGCCTGAGTTAAACCAGATTCACCCACAACAAAGGCTTTTCCATTTGGGTGTTGTGACTGTAAAAAACAGGCGGTTGCCATTGAGGAGGTAAAGATTCGTTCTGCAGGGACATTAATGCCTATATTTTGTAAACGTTGTGCCAGCTCTTTTGGGGTATAAAGAGGATTGTTAGTAAAGACCAGATAGTTAAATTTGCCTTCTGTTAATGTCGCAATAAATTTATTTGCGCCAGGAATTGGCTCGCTTCCACGAACTAAAACCCCATCCATATCAAGTAAGTAGTTTCTTTTCTCCATAGTGAGATGATACCTCTTTATGCAATACCACGCAAACTTGATCGTGATGGGGATAGGTTCAGGAAAACGTTTTTATCTATCAAAAATCCCACCAGTGATGTACTGGCAAACTCTTTTGACAACGCGACAATTGAGCATGATAACTCCAGGCCCTACGATCGACTTTATGCGCCACATCGATTAACCACTGTTTATGGCGATAGGTTCCTTTCATATAGCCGCCAATGCCTTCGTGATAGGCTAAATAGAGCTTATATGGATCGCCTTTTGAGATGCCAGCACGCTTATGGGCCTGCTCTGCATACCAGCCAATAAAATCAACTGCATCGGAAAATGAGTCACGATCAGCGCTAGTATGACCAGTAGAGCGCTGATAAGTTTGCCAACTCTCGTCAGTAGCCTGACTATAGCCATAAGCACTCGTTGGTCTGAACCAGGGAATAAAGCCTAACAGCTCCTGATGCGGTGGTTTAGCCGAAGAGCCAAAATGAGACTCTTGATGAATAATAGCCATCTGTACACTAATAGGCACGCCCCACTGTTTTTGTACATCTTGGGTCGCCCAATACCATTTAGGATATTGTTGAAACACACTACACAGATTATCAACGTTTTTTGGTGGAGAGGTAGCGCAACCGGCTAAACTAATAATTATTGTTAATAAACAAAAAGATATAGTTTTTTTAAGCATAATTCACCTGATAGATATATTAGAATTTGGCTCCTAAGCGTAAAACAAAATCATCTCCTTGTCGGCCTGTATCACCCTCATCTGGGCCCCATAAATAGTCGTGGGCCCACATAAATTGAGTATAGATATTTTTATTTAGATTAAGAGTATAGCTAGCAATATAACGTGCCTTAGGCATAACATGATCCCGGGTGCTGTTAAAAATATACAACCCTGCGGTGTCATAAGAACGCGAATAGGTGAAATCGACCTGGTTAACCATATGAAACAGCTTGTACTTAACTGAAGCTCCTGCATCCCAGGCACTGGGTTTTGCTCCCATAACTGGAGTTGGTAGTGGATCTGAGCCATGGTAAAGCTGCTTATAAATATCATCAGAGGATTCTAAGGCGCTCACATATTGGCCATGTACAGTAAACCATCTATAGCCAATTTGCCCTTGAGCTGCCACGCCACCTACAGCTTTGTCAAACCTATAATCATCCTGTTGTTCATAGCCAGCTTCTGTTAGTGCGTTAGTATCTAAAATATTGTAGATATACTCTGCCCCTGCCCCAAAATGGAAACCTTTTTCCTGGCCATGCTTATAGTGTAATGCTGCACCATAATTTATCGCGCCCTGAACCCCTTTGTAGGTTCCACCCATATCAGTATCTTGCTTTAGCTGTCCTTGTGATGCATAGACTGACAAAGTAATCCCGTGCCAGTTTGCTAAGCCTGCTTGCACTCCAGTTTCCCTGGCAATTGATAAGATTTGGGCTAAAGTTGGCACTGCAGCATAGCGGTCATATTGCCCAAATGGCAGATAGAAACGACCGCCCTCTAAGAAAAATGGGCTAGTATTAAAGTTGGCTATAGTGAAGAAAGCATCATCGATCATTAAGCCGGTGTTTTTCGAATAGTCCCCCTGCCCTTTATTAGTATTAAAATAGGCTACTCCAACATGGAGTCCGAAAAAGCTAGCAACTTTTGCATCCAGGTTTACCCCCAGATTGCTAAAGGCAAAATAGTCGCCCTCTTCACCCGCTAAAGTTTTTTGCATGGTTTTTGGAATAAAATCAAAATTACCGAAACCAGTAACATTAACATTCTGTGATGGCCAAGATGGGTTTTTTGGGGTTAAATTTTGAT
>JAGLXC010000277.1 GCA_023133095.1 Gammaproteobacteria bacterium
GCTGAGATTACTAAGTTAGTTTACGACAGAATCGATTTAACCCCCTATGGCATTATCAAAAAGTTTGACCTACTCCGCCCCATCTATAAAAAGACCGCAGCTTATGGCCATTTTGGCCGTACGGAACCAGACTTCACCTGGGAAAAGCTAGAAAAGATTTTTTAAGCTTGCAAAAGCGTACGTAATGGCGTATAATACTGTTTGTATTGATAATATAAACGGGGAATAACCATGACTACATTAACAGTAAGTGAAGCACGTGCTGATCTTTACCGCCTAATGGATCAAACTGCAGAATCGCATGAACCTATAACTATTACGGGGAAACGTAATAATGTAGTAATGCTTGCAGCAGATGATTGGGCAGCTATACAAGAAACACTGTATTTACTCAGTATTCCTGGTATGCGAGAATCTATCAAAGAGGGTCTTGAGGCTCCAATAGATGAATGCATAGAGGAGCTAAAGTGGTGAGTGATTGGCAATTAATCTACACAAAACAAGCGCAAAAAGATGCGAAAAAATTAGCTAAAAGTGGCATGCAGAAAGCCGCGCAACAATTATTAAATATTTTAGTAACTAATCCGTATAAAATTCCACCTGCGTTTGAAAAACTAGTTGGTGATTTGGCTGGAGCCTGTTCGAGACGGATTAATATTCAGCACCGGTTGGTGTATCAAGTATATGATATGCGCAAAATTGTAAAAGTTATCCGAATGTGGACTCATTACTCTTAAGATTAGCCGAATATTTCATCTCAGTTGCTATAAATTTAGTGAATTTTTTCAGATCAAATTGCAAGTGAGTTTGCTCCAGAGTAGAAATATATTGACTCCTGTTGTCTACTCTAACTACTGTCCAGGGATATCCGCCTGCAGCAAGAAAGGTATTCATTAAAAAGCGCGCAATGCGGCCATTTCCATCCATATACGGATGAATAAAAACAAAGAAGTAGTGTCCTAATATAGCATTAACACTATGGTTTGGTTCGTTTTCTAAACAGGTAAAAAATGCTTCCATCGCATCAAGTACAGCTTCTTTTGGAGGAGGTGAGTGTCTGGAGTTGCGGATAAAAACCCTATCATTGCGATAGCCTAATAGAGCTTCTGCTGGAATAATGCCTGCTTGTACCGATGGACTAAATAATTTTTGATACCAGAGTTGCAGATTTTCTTTAACTATTTGGGCTGCATTTTCTCCCTCTACAATACGCGTAATACCCATTTTAACTTGTTGAAATGCATCAAAATAACCGCGTGCCGCCATTGCATTTCTAGAGTTACTGTCATGCTCATTTTGGTCAGGATCCCAGTTTTTGTCTTTAACCCGTTCAATAAGTTCATCTGTAACCTGATAACCCTCTATAGATAGTGAGTTATAAGCATCATATTTGTAGATTTTGTCAATTTTATCTAAATAATTTATGGGGTTTTGGGGCAACCCTGGTGCTGTAGGGAAATTATTAATTACCGTATCTCGAGCTTCATTCCACATTGCCTGGATACGGCCGGCATAAGGTGATTTTAATCTGGCTGTTGTTAACAGTGGTTTGGATTGGTTAAACGGATTATTTGGTTTTACTAGAATTCCTACGGTTGCCAGATCATTGCTAATTGTTGTTGCAGAGCCATTATCTTTTAGAAATTGATATGCACCAATTATTCTGGCTGCCGCAGTTTTTAAATTATAACGAATAATTATTCGGCTAATATCCGATGGTGTTTTTATTGATCTTAAAGCGAGCTCTGCATTTCTAAAGTTATTTTTAAAATATGTTGGAGTAACTTTACATAGAGCATAAGCTAAGGTCATAACATTGATGCCTTGCTTTTGGGTGATCTCCTGGGGAAATGTCTTGCTGTCAGCATAGATCATAAGTGAGGTATCATACATTAAGCGCCTTAATCCTGTGCCTTGCTTAGCTATTACTATCAATTGTTTTGGAACAGTTGGGTTTTCAACATGCAAATCAATAGAAGATTCAGCGGATAAGCAATAGTCATCACCAAAACGCTGTTTAAGATATAGATGGACAAAATCCCAAAAATTAGCATACCATGCCGCGGTATCACCAGTTGCTACATCTGGCCTAACCAGCATATACCAGCCGCGCATGATCTCTTGCAACCATCCTGTCGCAACTAATAGCTCTCTGTCAGAGCGTGATATGTCTGTGGAGCAAACGATTTGGCCATTTTTAGCCTCTGCTTGCTCTCTTACTCTGGACAAGGCTTGTATAATTGCCTCTGTGGCCATAAAATTTTCCCCATTTACTTGGCTTTAATGTTTTTAATTACTTGGTTTTAATGTAAATGATTACTTGGTTTTAATGTTATGTCAAGCTTATGAGCACTATTTTCACGGTAGTTGGGCCAAACTCTTAACCCTGTAAGAGATAGAAGCAGCCAAGGGCAGGTCTGGACTATATTTTTACCCATAAGTATGTCCCCGTCATTGTTCGGTTTGACCGCGCAATCTACATCCGCTAAGTCCCAAAGGGACGTAATGTGAT
>JAGLXC010000278.1 GCA_023133095.1 Gammaproteobacteria bacterium
CTAGCAGGCAAAAGCGGAAAACACAAGTTGTGCGGCAGAAATCTGAGCCAATATTTCATGCGGATGTTTCTACTCAAAAGGAGCAGGTTGTGATTTCTGATCCTGATCCTGATAAACCCAAGCCAGAGCCAAAGCAGAGTGCCAATGATTTTGTTGTTATGCGAATTATAGCGCCGGATAAAGAGAGCTATGCTGGTTATGAACTATTGCAAACTTTATTAGCGCATGATTTTCGGTTTGGAGAGATGGATATTTTTCACCGCTATGATAAGGAGAGTGGTACAGTCTTGTTTAGCCTGGCATCAGCTACTCTGCCTGGAACCTTTGATATTAACAATATGGGAACCTGTAATTGTCACGGATTAACTTTGTTTATGCGTTTGGCTGATCATGAGGAACCTATGCAAATATTCGATAGTCTGCTAGATACGGCAAAAGTATTGGCTGATGATTTAGGGGGCACTATCTGGAATGAAGATCGACGCATGTTGGATCAAGTAGTAGTTGATGCCTGGCTTACCAGGGTCAGAAACTATGAAAATAGCCTCTACAGCTACGATCTCTTTGAGAATTAAAATTAGCAATGGACGCAACAGTAAAACAGATTAATGAATTAAAGGCGCTTTTGCGAGAGCATAACCACAACTATTATGTGCTAGAGGCGCCAACTATCTCTGATGCTGAATATGATCAGTTATTGCGCAGCTTGCAGAATTTAGAGAATAGCCATCCAGAATTAATCACCCCCGATTCGCCAACCCAGCGGGTTGGTGCGGCACCACTGGCCCAATTTCGAACCGTTAAACATAGAGTTCCAATGCTGTCATTGCAAAATGCCTTTAGTGAAGAGGAGCTTTTGGCTTTTGATAAGCGTATTAAAGATCGGCTAAATACAATCGATGCAATTGAGTATGTTTGTGAGCCAAAATTTGATGGAGTTTCTATTAGTTTAAGTTATGAAAATGGCATTTTGACCCAAGCAGCTACGCGCGGTGACGGAGAGACAGGTGAAAATATCACCCAGAATGCTAAAACTATTGGCGCTATTCCTTTGCAGCTTCTAGGTAACGAGATTCCAGCTAACTTAGAGGTTCGAGGCGAAGTCTATATTCCCCAGGCAGCATTTGAAGAGTATAACCGGCAGGCTTCGGCGCGCGGCGAAAAGGTATTTGTTAATCCCAGAAATGCAGCTTCTGGTAGTCTGCGCCAATTGGATGCCAGCATTACCGCAAAGCGGCCGCTGCAGATTTTTTGTTATGCAATTGCAAGCATAGAGGGTAATGGCATTTCTATGCCAGCGAAACAGAGTGATGTTTTGCATAAGCTTAAACAATGGGGTTTTAGGGTTAATAGTGAGATTAAAGTAGTGACGGATATCTCTGGCTGCTTAGCCTATTATCAGGCTATCTTAGCCCGACGTAATGAGTTGCCGTATGAGATTGATGGTGTGGTCTATAAAGTTAATGATCTTGAAGCTCAAGCTGCGCTTGGTGAAATTTCGCGGGCGCCGCGTTGGGCGATTGCGCATAAATTTCCGGCCCAGGAGGAGATAACTGAAGTTTTAGATATTGAATTTCAGGTGGGTCGTACTGGCGCTTTAACCCCAGTTGCGCGTTTAAAACCAGTGTTTGTTGGCGGCGTAACTATAAGCAATGCAACTTTGCATAATATTGAAGAGATTGAGCGTAAAGATATTAGAGTTGGCGATACAGTAGTGGTAAAGCGGGCTGGAGATGTGATTCCTAAAGTAGTTACTGTGCTTTTGGAAAAGAGACTGCCTTATACTACAGCTGTTAAGTTACCACGCCATTGTCCAGTGTGCGGTTCAGAGATAGTAAAGGCCGACAGTGAAGTAGTAGCGCGTTGTAGTGGCGGTCTTTATTGTAAGGCGCAGCAAAGGGAGTCAATTAAGCACTATGTTTCTAAATCTGCTTTAGATATAGATGGATTGGGGCCTAAGGTGATCGAGCTGTTGCTTGATGCCAGTCTTATAAAAGATGTGACTGATCTTTATAGTTTGACTGAAGAGGCAGCAGCAAATTTAGAGCGTATGGGAGAGAAGTCAGCCCAAAATTTAATTGGTTCTATTAATAAAAGTAAAAACACAATTTTGGCTAGATTTTTATATGGCTTAGGTATTCGTGAAGTAGGGATTGCTGCCGCTCGCAATTTAGCTGCTCATTTCGGCACTTTAGATGCTTTGATAGAGGCTGATGTAGATGAGCTGCAGGCTATCTCTGATATTGGTCCAGTGGTTGCGTTGCATATTGCGACTTTTTTCCAGCAATCTCACAACTTAGAGCTAATTGAAAAGCTGCGTAAATTAGGCGTACATTGGCCAGAACATAGCGGGCAACAGCTAGCTCAAGGTGCTTTAGCAGGTAAGAGCTTTGTATTAACTGGAACCTTAGCAACTTTGTCCCGTGATGAGGCAGCAGATAAATTGCGTGCGCTTGGTGCAAAGATAAGCTCCAGTGTTTCAGCTAAAACTAATTATGTAGTAGTTGGTGATAATCCCGGCTCTAAATTAGTTAAGGCGCGAAAATTAGGCGTAACTATATTAAATGAGCAAGAGCTTATTAACTTATTAGGAACAATAGTATGAATTCAGAAAATAATAAATTTCATTCGCAAAGGCTATACGCCCATCGTATCGGCATAGACACCTACAAGCAGGCAGCGGTATTTATAAGATGTGATAGCGAGATATGTCGTTCCGAAGGGTTTGAAACGACTGCTAGAATTCATGTGGCATTAGGTAATCACTTTATTATTGCAACCCTCTACACAGTCAGTGAAGAGCTATTGCCGAGAAATAAAATTGGTCTTTCTGAATATGCTTGGCAGCTATTAAGTGCTAAAGAGGGTGATGTAGTGCGTTTATCGCATCCTGCGCCATTAAATTCATTAAGCCATATGCGAGCTAAAGTTTATGGCCATGAATTAGAGATGCAGCAGATGCAATCTATTATTCAAGATATTGCTAAAGATCGCTATTCAGATGTGGAGTTATCAGCTTTTATTACCGCCTGTGCTGGAGACCGATTATCTGACGCAGAGATATTTTCATTAACCCAGGCGATGGTTAATGCCGGCAATAAATTAACCTGGCCGGCAGAACAGGTTGTTGATAAACATTGTATTGGCGGCTTGCCTGGTAATCGGACAACCTTAATTGTAGTACCAATTGTGGCTGCCTTTGGTTTAACGATTCCGAAAACCTCATCTCGGGCGATAACCTCGCCGGCTGGAACAGCAGATACAATGGAGGTGTTGGCACCGGTTGCGCTTAGTTTGGCGCAAATGCGTAAAGTAGTAGAAAAGGAAAATGGCTGCGTAGTATGGGGCGGGTCGTCTGATTTAAGCCCAGCTGATGATGTATTAATACGAGTAGAGAGAGTTTTGAATTTAGATAATGAGGGCCAGATGGTGGCATCTGTGCTTTCGAAAAAAATAGCGGCTGGTTCCTCGCATGTTATTATCGATATCCCTATCGGTCCAACAGTAAAGATGCGTGATCTAGCAACAGCGCAGCAAGTAAAGAGACAATTTGAAAATGTTAGCAAACAGGTAGGTATGAAAATAGAGGTGCTATTTACCGATGGGACAAAGCCAGTTGGTCGAGGTCTTGGGCCAGTATTAGAGGCGCGCGATGTATTAGCAGTATTGCAGAATCAGAAAAATGCGCCAGACGATCTAAGAAAGCGTGCCTTAACATTAGCTGGAAAAGTGTTAGAATTTTCTCCAAAGGTAAAGCGTGGCACCGGTCTTAAGCTTGCAACAGAGCTGTTAACCAGCGGGAAGGCCTGGCATAAATTTCAAGCAATCTGTGAGGCTCAAGGGGGATTTTCAGAACCAAAACTTGCAGCTCACAAACACATCATTACCGCAACTAGCCAGGGAACAGTTGCGCAGATAGACAACCGTCGATTAGCAACTATTGCTAAATTAGCCGGCGCGCCGAGAGCTAAGGCCGCAGGCATTGAGTTGCATGCCAATGTAGGCACTAAAGTAGAGGTTGACCAGCCGCTATTTACCATTCACGCCGAAGCTCCTGGCGAGCTAGATTATGCAGTATCAGCCATCCGCTCTGAGCATGATATTATGCGGGTAGAGCGAGGCGAGGGTAGCATTTAATATAATTTACACAGAGTCATGCAATTTCAAGGTGAATAAATCTTGTTAATTTGTTTGTGGTGCTCTCATTATGCCGATTTAAGTAGCATATATTGTGTTATAATAAAATATTTAAACATAGAGGTATTAATGTTATGGGTAAAAATGATGATAATGAAGCTTTAGGCGTATCCAAAAAACGAGGGCGTTCAGTACAACCAGATATTACAGAAAATTCTCCTATTATGTTTAAAAAAGCTAGAACTAAAAGTGCAGAAGAGAAAAGTTGGGATGTATTAAAGAATCGAATTTATTCCAGTATAAAAGAAGGTAAAGAGGCAGCCCTATATAAGGATTTGGAACTTTGCCGTATTGATGCAGAAAAGCTAACAGTTTTTTTTAATCATCGGGGTTATGAGATGTTGGATTTGGCTCTTAATTTATGGGGAAATGATAAATTGCTTTTTTTTATTGTTGATAAAATACCTTCTGAATGTGTCATCTCTGTATTAAAAAGAAATAATTTTACTATTTTAAAAGATTTTTTTAGGCAAGGGCAAGAATTTAGCGTATATCATACAGCAGAAGAAAAGAAATTTAGAGTAGTAGAGCTTGCATTTTTATTAATGATAGATGATGCATGTATAATAAAGGATTTCTGGATGCTCATAAAAGTGAGTCTTATATGCCTAAAGCACAAGCAGAATATCAGGCTGCATGTCATTACATTAAGCATCTTCGTGATAAGATGCAGGTTGAGCCTAATAGAATTTGTAACTACTCAGCCACTTTTTT
>JAGLXC010000279.1 GCA_023133095.1 Gammaproteobacteria bacterium
TGATAAATATCCAACCACCCCCAATGGGAAAATTGACAAACAAGCCTTATTAGCCATTAACAACACCAAAGCCATTCATACAGAACACAACCAAAATTCTATTACAAGAGAAGAGCAAATGCTATGCGCTATTTGGGCTGAAATATTGAACTTAGATATTGATGTAATATCTGTTTATGATGACTTTTTTAACATTGGCGGTCACTCTCTACTAGCAATGCAAGTAGTTAGCCGAATCAATAGAGCCTTTAACTGCGATTTAAAATTACATGATCTATTGAAACATAGCACCATATTTAAATTAGCTAAAAAACTACCTAAAAATCAGAAAAAGTCCCCACTCCAAATCAAACCCACTACTAATAAAGACATAACATCTAACAGCTATCCGACAACTCACAATCAACAACGCATATGGTTTTTGACCACATTAGAGTCAAAAATGCCTATTTATTATATAGCTATGGCATATTATCTAAACGGAAACCTAGACTATAATGCATTACAAAATGCACTGTTAGAAATAATTAATCGCCATACAATATTACGCACTAAGCTTGTCATAGAGAACCATCAAATTCGACAAAAAATCATACCAACACAAGAGTTTGATTTCTCTTTACCCGTTATAAGAATGACAAATCCCAGTGAGAAAGATAGTGATAGTTTACTATATCATGAAGGCAGAAAACCTTTTGACCTTACAACCGGTCCTTTAATAAGATTTAGTCTCCTAAAATTAGCAGAAAAAAAGCACATCCTCTATTTTTGTATGCACCATATAATTAATGATGGCTGGTCTGATAATGTGTTGAACTGTGAATTATGCACTCTATACAATGCATATACCAATAACAAACCTACGCAATTAAAACCGTTACCAATCCAATATCATAACTTTTCCACCTGGCAAGATCGCCATTTAACTGAAAATCTAATAGAAAAGCAACTCACCTACTGGCGCAAACAATTAGGTAATGCTTCAGCCTTAAACATACCTATAGATTATCCAAGACCAGAATCACTCACCTATGATGGCAAAAGAGTAGATTTTAAAATATCTAAAAATATAGCTAATAAGCTTAATCAATTAGCTGCAGCAAACCATACCACTCTATTTAATTGCATGCTATCTGCTTTTGATATTTTACTGGCCAAATACAGTGGACAAGAAGATATTGTTCTAGGTACAACATTTGCTAATCGCCAACATTGGGAATCAGAAAGTCTTATAGGATTATTTGCCAATACTATTGTTTTAAGAAGCAACCTCTCTCATAAACCAACATTCTTGACGCTGTTACAGCGTAATAAAAAGATGATAACAGATGCCTATGCTAATCAAGACGTACCATTTGAGAGGGTTGTACAAGCAGTACAGCCATTACATAAAAGGGATAGAAATCCTCTATTTCAAGTAATGCTAACTTTTGAACCTGTAAATGCTAAAGCTCTAAAATTAAATGGCCTAAAAGTTAACAGTAAACGAGTAGACTTAGGTTATTCTATATTTGACCTTACTTTATTTGTACAAATTCACGATACTGGATTACACTGCACTTTTGAATACAATACAAATCTATTCATGAATACAACAATAAAACTCATTATTACTAACCTCAAAGCTTTATTAAAACATATTATAAATAACCCTTTACAATCTATCACTGACATTCCCACACCACCACAAAAAGAGCATGGTTTAATTGACCACACCTTAAACCAAACTAGAACAGAACATATACCAGCTACTAAAACCCACATATCCCCACAAACAAAGACAGAGAAAAAATTAGCTGCATTATGGTCTGATCTATTAAATATAGAACAAGTTAGCATTAATGATAGCTTTTTTCATCTTGGCGGCCACTCGCTCTTGACAATAAAATTGATACTAAATATTAATGATCTATTTCAGGTTGATCTTGCTCTTAGTGATCTATTTACAGCACCTACTGTTAAAAAATTGGCTGAATTAATTGATACAGCCAGACAGAAACCAGCTAAAACAGAGAAAACAGCATCGCCTATTATTGTATTACAGAAACATAGCGATAAAACGCCGCTATTCTTAGTGCATCCTATTGGCGGCACTGTCTTTTGCTATAAAGAGCTTGCTAACTATCTGTCCGGCCAGTCAATATATGCTCTGCAAGATCCTAGCATTGAACACAAAACCAGTCTATTTGGCTCTCTCACAGAAATGGCTGAATACTACCTTAAATCAATCCAGAAAATTCAACCACATGGCCCCTATCTCTTAGCCGGAGCCTCATTTGGTGGCGTAGTTGCTATCGAAATAGCACGGCAACTAAGAGCCAAAGGAGAACAAATTAAATTTATCGGTCTATTTGATAGCTGGGCAAAAGCTACAAAGCTGGCTGCCCAGCCCCCAGCAGCACCTGACTATTTTAGAAAACTTACCCAACACCGCATTGAGCTATTAAAAAATCACAAAATTGATGCTATAGAGCATCAATTAACCCTATTTAAAGCACAAAAGACAAAACAGAAAGCTGCTGAAAATAACTTCTGGGATAGATATGTTGCCAAACCAGTAACAACCTTTCTTATTCCAGGAGACCATGAGAGCATCTTAGAAGAACCCAATGTGCAAGAGCTAGCCCAGAGGTTGGGGGACGCTCTTAATAAGAGCGTCCCCTAGCTACATTATAGTGGACCTGCACCAGTGTTTTATACTATACTTGGATATATCATTTATTATGAGGAATAAAATATGGGATCGTCAAAAAAACTCTTTGTAAATGCCGCTTCAACTCAAAAAATTTTTAATTCTAAGCTACCTTATAATACTAATGTCTTTTTAAAAGATAAATGCGGGAATATTTTAAATGTTAATGACAGTAACGCAGAAACATTTAAACTATCAACAGCTGATATAATTGGTAAAAATGATTATGAGCT
>JAGLXC010000028.1 GCA_023133095.1 Gammaproteobacteria bacterium
AGTAGCTTAAGCACGATGACGAGAACAAACTTATGGGCAAGGATATGGTCCAGACCTGGCGCCAAAAAAAGCCCCGCAATTGCGGGGCTTTATAATTCATAGAAAAAACGGGGCTCTGGCTACATCATGCCGCCCATTCCTCCCATGCCGCCCATTCCACCACCTGCGCCCATAGGAGCCTCTTCCTCTTTTGGAAGTTCAGCTACCATGCACTCGGTAGTAATCATAAGGCCAGCAATAGAGGCTGCATTTTGTAGAGCAGTTCGGGTTACTTTGGTTGGGTCTAAAATACCCATCTCAATCATGTCACCAAACTCACCATTTGCAGCATTAAAGCCAAAGTTACCTTTGCCCTCTTCTACTTTATTTAAGACTACTGAATCCTCGCCGCCAGCATTGCGCACAATCTGACGCAAAGGAGATTCAATTGCAGTACGGATAATAGCAATACCCATATTTTGATCGTGATTTATGCCTTTTAAGTTTTTAACAACTTGTAAGCAACGAATCAAAGCTACGCCACCGCCAGGCACTACGCCCTCTTCTACTGCAGCACGAGTAGCATGCAATGCATCTTCAACCCGAGCCTTTTTCTCTTTCATCTCGATCTCTGTTGCTGCGCCAACTTTGATTACTGCAACACCGCCGGCCAACTTAGCCAAACGCTCTTGCAATTTTTCTTTATCATAGTCAGAAGAGCTATCGTCAACTTCTCGACGAATTAAATCAATACGGCTTTTGATCTCATCAACGCCGCCAGCTCCATCAATAATAGTAGTGTCATCTTTGGTAACTACTACACGTTTGGCTGTACCTAAATCTTCTAAAGTGGCACCTTCTAAACTCATGCCAACCTCTTCTGAGATAACCTTAGCACCAGTTAAGACAGCGATATCCTGCAACATAGCTTTACGACGATCGCCAAAACCTGGAGCCTTAACAGCAGCCACTTTCACGATGCCACGAATATTGTTCACTACTAAAGTAGCTAGCGCCTCGCCTTCAATATCTTCAGCAATTAGCAATAATGGACGACTGGCTTTAGCAACATTTTCTAAGATAGGTAGCATGTCACGAATATTAGAGATCTTTTTATCTACCAACAAAATGTATGGACTCTCTAACTCAGCGCTCATGCTCTGCTGATTATTGATAAAGTATGGTGACAAGTAGCCACGATCAAATTGCATACCCTCAACAATATCTAACTCATTTTGCAACCCAGAACCATCTTCAACGGTAATAACGCCCTCTTTACCAACCTTGCCCATAGCTTCGGCAATAATTTGGCCAATAGCCTCATCAGAGTTGGCAGAAATAGTACCTACCTGAGCGATAGCCTTATCATCAGCGCATGGCTTAGATAATTTGGCAAGCTCCGCAACTGCGGCTTCTACTGCATAGTCAATGCCACGCTTTAAATCCATAGGATTCATACCAGCAGCCACTGATTTCAGACCCTCACGTAGAATGCTTTGGGCCAATATCGTAGCAGTTGTAGTACCATCACCCGCCACATCAGATGTCTTAGAGGCAACCTCTTTAACCATCTGAGCACCCATGTTTTCAAATTTATCTTCTAACTCAATCTCTTTGGCAACTGATACTCCATCTTTGGTAAGAGTAGGCGCGCCAAAAGATTTATCCAAAACCACAATACGGCCTTTAGGCCCTAATGTAACACTTACTGCTTTAGTCAAAATATTGACTCCACTCAGCATACGCTGACGTGCGTCATCAGAAAACCTTACTTCTTTAGACATAACTTTAATCCTCGCTTATTCGATAATAGCTAAAATATCGTCTTCACGCATAACGATATACTCTTCACCATCAAGCTTGACCTCAGTGCCGCCGTATTTACCGAACAACACTTTATCTCCAATCTTGACATCCAAAGGACGAACCTCTCCTGTTTTTGATATTTTACCTTTTCCAACAGCAATAACTTCACCTTGAATAGGTTTCTCAGTTGCTGAATCAGGAATGACAATACCGCCAGCAGAGGTACGCTCCTCTTCCATGCGTTTAATAACCACACGGTCATGTAAGGGACGAATGCTCATATATTTTTCCTCCAAACCAATGAATAATTATAATTTCACGTTAGCACTTAGATGCTAAGTACTATTTACTAACATGGGGGATAAACAAAAAAATTCAAGCCTAAACTTTAGCTTTGATCCTTTTTTTTATCTGCGCGCTGAAATTCTCCCTCAATAGTACGACCAGATGGCGGTTCAGCTCGGGAGTCTGCTCCAGCTGGACCAGAGGACAATATACTAGCATGCACCAGCAAACGCAGCACCAACCCTCGCACTGCCGGTATCAGCAAAAGAAACCCCATAATATCGGTGATAAAACCAGGCAACACCAGCAAAACACCACCAAACATCAATAACGCACCGCCTAGAACATCTTGTGCTGGATGCTCGCCAGCCTGAACCCGCCGCTGCACCTGCAACATAGTCATAAACCCCTGGGTACGGATTACAAAAAAACCTAAAAATGTTGTCAGCACAATAAGTAGCAAAGTAGGAAGCACTCCCAGCCAACTACCCACGACAATAAAGCCAGCAATTTCCAGCAGCGGTAATAAAAAAACCAAAACTCGAATTATTTTAGATATGCGTATATTCATAGTAGATATTAATATACCTACTTTAAACAATTATGGCAAATCCACTTTTCTGACAAATATTAATACCTTAAATATCAATAACTAATCCACGGCAATCGAGCCAAACGCCCAAGCCTGTGAGATATGGATTTTGGCGACATTTAGGGCGAGCCCAAATCTGCGCCAGGTAACGCAGGGACAATTTGACAGGAAGTCAAATTGAGCGCCAAGGCAACAGGACGTTGCCCTGGCACGACCCTGCGGAACCCAGCAGATGAGGGACAGCTAGCCCTCATGAGCCAAAAGCTATATCTTGCAGGCGCGTTTTGGCCCGATTGCCGTGATAACTAATCTCACAGGCCATTGTCTAATTAATATTAACAGGTATAATGCAGTAACAAAGATAGAGAGATAGAATAAAATGGAAAAACTTGGCACGGTTTATATTGTTGCAGCGGCATCTGGTACTGGAAAAACCAGTTTGGTAAAGGTTTTGGTGGAATCTTTAAACAACATTATAATCTCAATTTCGCACACTACCAGACCAAAACGCAGCACGGAGCGTAACGGTGAGAACTATTTCTTTGTTAGTAAGCCTGATTTCCAGCATATGATAGCAAATCAGGAGTTTTTAGAGTATGCTAATGTGTTTGGTCACTATTATGGGACATCGAAAACTTGGGTGACAGACCAGTTGCAACAAGGAATGGATGTTATTTTGGAAATTGATTGGCAAGGCGCGGAACAAATCAAAAAATTGCTGCCAGAATGCGTAAGCATTTTTATTTTACCGCCGTCGATGAACGAGCTCAAGCATCGCCTGGAGACTAGAAACCAGGATGACCCTGTGGTAATTGCCAAACGACTCTCCATAGCAGGCAGTGAAATCAAGCATTCTACTGCCTTTGATTATATTGTGGTTAATGATCAATTTGATATAGCCTTGGTGGATTTGCGCTCGATTATTCGCGCACAACGCTTGCGCAAAGACATTCAACGCATAAAGCAGGATAAGCTACTGTCAGAATTGATCGATTAATATAGTTTGAAATTTTAATAAGAGGTATTTTTATGGCTAGAGTAACAGTTGAAGATTGTTTAAAAAATGTTGATAATCGCTTTGATTTAATTCTTATTGCAAGCAAACGTGCCAGGCAGTTATCAATGGAAGGCGCTGATGCCATGGTACCATTAGATAATGACAAATCTACTGTAGTTGCTTTGCGTGAAATCGCTGAAGGATATGTCGATACTGGAGCATCAGACTCAGAAGGCTAATCATGGAAAATTAAGTGCGGTCGTTCAAAACCCTAAAAAAGAAATTAAGCTACCTAAATCAACGACAGATTGATCATGTATATCAGGCCTATCTTCTTGCCTACTCTGCGCACGCAGGACAAAGGCGCAGCAGTGGCGAAGCCTATATTTCACACCCATTAAATGTTGCTTGCCTCCTGGCTGATATACACCTGGATGCTGAAAGCATTATGGCAGCACTGCTGCATGATGTAATTGAAGACACCTCCTTAGATAAAGAAGCTATAACGCATAAATTCAATAAAACTGTCGCCACATTGGTTGATGGCGTTACAAAGCTTAGTAAAATGCAATTTTCTACTGCAGCAGAGGTGCAAGCAGAAAGTCTGCGTAAAATGATTCTAGCCATGTCGCAAGATATCCGCGTGATTCTAATCAAGCTTGCGGATCGTCTGCACAATATGCATACATTGCATTCACTGCCTTCATATAAGCGCACCCGTATTGCCAAAGAAACCCTAGATATTTATGCGCCAATTGCTAATCGCTTAGGCATGCATGACATCTATACCGAGCTAGAGGCTTTAGGATTTGAATCGTTACACCCTAAAAGAGATCAGGTCCTAACTAAAGCGGTAAAAAAAGCTCGCGGTAATCGCAAAGAGATAATGGGAGAGATAGAGCGCGAAATAAAAAAGAGCTTTAGTAAAAGTGGGCTACCTAAAGTAAAGGTTATTGGACGTGAGAAACGAATTTTTAGCATTTATAAAAAAATGCGGCGCAAACACCTATCATTAGCAGAAATTTTAGATGTTTATGCAGTCCGGATAATTGTTGATTCTGTTGATGCCTGCTATCGCGCCTTAGGAGTTGTGCATAGCCTATACAAACCCATGCCAGGCAAATTTAAAGATTATATTGCTATCTCAAAAATCAACGGCTATCAATCTCTACATACTACTTTGTTAGGTCCGCACGGCATACCGCTAGAAATTCAGATTCGCACGGAACAGATGGACCACACTGCTAACAAAGGAATTGCCGCGCACTGGCTCTATAAAACTGGCGAAAAACTTGATGAGGCGCATATCCGCGCCCAACAATGGATTAATGATCTATTAGAGATGCAAAAAAACACCGGCAACTCGTTAGAGTTTGTTGAAAACATGAAGATAGATCTATTTACAGCTGAGATCTATGTCTTTACCCCTAAAGGTCAGATTATTGAAC
>JAGLXC010000280.1 GCA_023133095.1 Gammaproteobacteria bacterium
GAATAGATTAGGATGCTAACTCAAGCAGCAACTTATTCAACCGCTTCACAAAAGTTGCTGGATCTTCGAGCTTACCGCCCTCGGCTAGCAATGCCTGATCAAACAAGATATTGCTCCACTCAGCAAAGCGTGCATCATCTGGCTCTGACTTTAATTTTTGGGTCAGTAGATGCTCAGGATTCATTTCTAGAATCGGCTTAGCTCCTGGAATAGCCTGACCTGCCTGCTCCATGATACGTTGCAAATGGGTGCTCATATCAAACTCACCTGCTACTAAACAGGCTGGTGAATCAGTCAAGCGATGGGTTAAACGCACATCTTTTACCTTGTCGCCCAAAACCTCTTTGATCTGCTTAATCATGCTGGCGAACTCATCTTCAACCTTTTTATGCTCCTCTTTCTGCTTTTCATCTTCTGGCTCACCTAGATCTAAATCTCCTTTGGCAACTGACTGCAGCTGCTTACCTTCATACTCAGTCAGATTACTTACCACCCACTCATCTACACGATCAGCCAGCAACAGAACCTCAATGCCCTTTTTGCGGAAGATCTCTAAATGCGGACTATTTTTAGCAGCAGTAAAGCTCTCGGCGGTAACGTAGTAGATATTTTTCTGATCTTTTGGCATACGGCCGATATATTCATCTAGTGAAACTGTCTGGTCAGAGCTATCATTTTGGGTAGTAGCAAAACGCAAAAATTTAGCAATCCTGTCTTTATTGGCAACATCTTCGCCTACGCCCTCTTTCATCACCTGACCAAAGGCCTGCCAAAACTTCTGATATTTCTCAACATCATCTTTAGCTAATTGCTCTAAAACATCAAGCACACGCTTGGTGACGCCAGATTTAATCTTTTCAATAGTCGCATTATCTTGTAACAGCTCTCTCGACAAATTAAGCGGTAAATCATTAGAATCGACTATACCACGGACAAAACGCAAATAGAGCGGTAATAGCTGTTTAGCATCGTCCATAATAAAGACTCGCTGGACATAAAGCTTTAAGCCATGGGTCTGCTCCCGATTCCATAAGTCAAATGGCGCATGGGCTGGAATATATAATAGATTAGTGTACTCTAATTTGCCCTCAACTCTATTATGAGTCCATAGCAATGGCTCCTCAAAATCATGGCTAATATGTCTATACAACTCTTTATAATCGTCCTCTTTAATATCTTTTTTCGGTAAAGTCCAGAGTGCTTTAGCGCGATTTACCACCTCTTCCTTGATCTCTGTTTTGGTTTTTTTCTCTTTGCTCTCATCTTTCTCTGCACTATCAGCTTCGGTGTCAGCTTCAGCTGTAGCATCTGGATCTTCGACTTCTACTTCTGTCTTCATCAGAATTGGTAATAGAATATGGTCAGAATATTTGGTAACAATATTGCGCAAACGCCATTCAGTTAAAAAATCATCCTCATCTTTCTTAAGATGCAAGGTAACAATTGTTCCGCGATCTTTTTGATCAACATTTTTAATGGTGTATTCGCCTTTTCCATCTGATTCCCATTGCACCCCTTGATTAGCCTTCATGCCGGCGCGGCGTGATTGTACAGTGACCTTATCAGCCACAACAAATGAGGAGTAAAAACCAACTCCAAATTGGCCAATCATATTGGAATCTTTGGACTGGTCTCCGGTTAGCGACTCCAAAAATACTCTGGTACCAGATTTAGCAATGGTTCCTAAATGGTCAATCACCTCTTCACGGCTCATACCAATTCCATTATCTCGTACAGTTATAGTCTGAGCATCTTTATCAAAATCCACCCAAATCTTTAACTCACCATCATCCTCATAAAGAGCAGAGTCTGCCAAAGCTTCAAACCGCAATTTATCTGCAGCATCGGAAGCATTAGAGATTAACTCGCGTAGGAATATCTCACGATTACTATATAAAGAGTGGGTAACTAAATGCAGTAACTGTTGTACTTCTGCCTGAAAACCAAAGGTTTCGGTTTGTGCTTTTGCTTTTGTAGTCATAATAACTCCTAATTGTTAATACAAATTATGCCTGTCCTTAAATTATGGGGATAACCAGTTAAATTTCAAGGGGTAGGTTTAAATTGGATTTAATGAAATAATCCCCGTAAACTCTTCCCAAGATCGCTACCAACATCTTTTATGCTCTTACCTGAAGAGAGATCCTGGATCGTCTGCTGGGCTGCCTGTTGCACTGTCTGTTTGACCACATATTGCAAATCAGGTCTGATCTTAAGGTTAGTGAAGGTACCGGTAACATTAATTGGCACTAAAAGCGGAGTTGGCTGTCCATTTTCTACTTTTGCCGCTTGCAACTGGTAATTTATGCGTTGGTTAACCAGATTAGCTTTGCCCTGGCCTTTGACCTGAAAATCCGGCGCATTCATAAACAGATCATTATTACTCAACAAACCATTACGAATGGTAAAGCTACCAGTCAGACGGCCAAAACTGGTTGCATTAAGAGCTGATTTTTTTTGCGGCAACGCCTGTTTATGCAATAGATTACTGGCTGACTGCAATAGATAAGGGATATTTACCCCTTGCAGCGCCCCATTTTTAATATCTACCTTGCCGCTGCCATTGAGGTTTCGCAGCATAACATTACTATCAGTACCTGCTGTGGTTAAATTAGCACTAATGTTGGCTATCCCGCTAATTTTATTAGTATTAGCTACATCACTAAGCAATGCTTTTAAATTAGTATTAGTTAGAGTTGCATTAAGACTAAATTTAGGCGTACTCCGGCGTAGATCTACTTTGATTTTGCTGTTTAATGTGCCGCCATAAAAGCGGGCACGTACAGGATTAAGATTAATCAAACCACGTTTCGCATCAACCTTAACACTTACATTGCTAACGCCCAATTGCGCAGCAGTTAGCTGTTTTATCTTTGCCGCACCATTTATGTTCCAGCCATTAATCGCATTAGAAGATGACTTTGATGCTACTTTATTAGAAGATTTAGCAGCTCTTTGCTGAGATGAAGATTTTCTGATGCCTGTTTTTTTATTGGTTTTTGTCACGGCCTTTAATTTATAATGATTAAAATTAATTTGATCAAGATTAAGGTTAAAACTTAAGCTTTTATGCTTTAAATCTAATTTGCTAATAGTGCCATTAAGCTTACTTTGATCCAGATTGGCTTGTAAACTAGAAATTTTTATCACATCTGGCGTAGCCTGAAAGTTAAGTTGCAAGGCACATTTTCCTAAAGCATCTTTATTTTGAGTCTGAATATTTTGCCCTAAACTTGCAAGCAATGCTTTCAAATCAAAAGTAGGAATCTGTAAATTGCCGCTATAACTTGGTGCGGTAATAATTTGGGTTCCCGTTACCGCGCCCTTAGCAACAAAGTTATTTAGCTGCAAAGATAGATTGTCAGTACTAAAGGTCTCTGCCGTTAAATCTAAGTTAACATTAGCCGTGATTTTGAGGCTAAGTGGCTTGGTAACGGCTGGTGTTTTAAGCTGACTTTTCAGGTCTAAATCCTGCAATAGATACCTCTGCTTCTGTGGATTAAGGGTCAATTTAGTATTAAAGGCAATATGACCTGAATAATTCGGATTTGTAGTTTTAAAATCGAAAGCAGCTTTAACAGCAAAGGGTTTTTTTAGGGTTACATTCTTGCTTTGCAAACTAAAGTGTTGGATCTGCGCTGTTTGGTACGCACGTTCATCATTCCAGGAGATATTAGCATTAGCAACATCAATGGCTGAAATGGCAACCAACGCCATTTGTTTGCTGCTTTTACCTGGCTTACTATCTGAATCTGGAGCATCTAAGCTATCACTCTTTTGTGTCTGTGAAACCTTTGTTGGCTTGCTTGTCGGTTTACTAGTCAAACCTTGCCAATTAGTTTCGCCTGCCTTATTGCGCATAAGAGCCAAATCAAGATCTTTAAGCATCAACTTGCCCGCCTCAACTTTGCCAACTATCAGCGGTAACAGGCGAATACTGACATCAGCCTCACCAACTTTGGCAAAATCCTGCTGAGAAAAACCCTTGGCATTGCTTAAACTAACATCATGCACCTTAACGCCAACCCAGGGAAAAAATGACCAGCTGATATCACCAGCTATAGTTAACTGCCTGCCAGTCTGCTGATATACAATCTGACTAATTTTTCCTTTAAAATCATTAGGATTCACTAATGTGGCAACAGTAATAACCGCTATTACAAACAGAATCGCGATAGCAACTATTACAATACTCAAAATCTTCAATGCTTTTTTCATGGATAACGTCCTCAGTATTATGTATTAACCCAAATTCTACCGAAAATATCCCTTT
>JAGLXC010000281.1 GCA_023133095.1 Gammaproteobacteria bacterium
AATATCTGGATCCTGACGTAAAACAGAACGCAGCACTCTAGCAAAGGTTAAATCTAGCGAGGAGTTAACTTGAATCTGGTTAATTCTTGGTAAGCGATATTCAACTGGATCCTCAATTGTGATTAATTTTTTCTTTGAGTCGTTCATCTCATTTAAGGCTGCATATAGAGTTGTAGTTTTACCGCTACCTGTTGGACCTGTTACTAAAATAATACCGCGCGGCCGTTTTATTAAGCCACGAAATTGAGCCAACATTGCGTCAGGCATGCCTGCGCTGTCTAGATTTAACATGCCAGTCGATTGCGTTAATAAACGCATCACAATTGACTCACCATGCTCTATTGGCATGGTTGACATTCTTACGTCAATAGATTGATTTTGTATGCTGATATTAAATCTACCATCTTGCGGTAAACGTTTTTCAGCAATATTTAAACTAGCCATAAGTTTTAAGCGTTGGCTTAATGCTGGCGCAATATTTTTACTTTCTAAAACTTGTTCTTGCAGAAATCCATCAACCCTGAATCGAATCCGCACCATGTTTTCATCGGGTTCAATATGAATATCTGACGCACCAACATAGACAGCATCTTCAAACAAAGAATTAATTAATTTCAACACCGCACTGTCTGTTTCAGCATCTATTTCTGGCTTTTTATTTTTTTTGGGTTTTAATTCTGTATCTAACTCTTTAGCAAAACCTGTCAGTTGATCCGGATGTTTGTAAACAGTCTCTAACACATGCCTTAAAGTAGTTTCAGAAACCAATACTGGCTTGATCTCTTTTTCTAAGGAATTGGTTAAAGCATCAATAGCAAAAATATCTTTGGGATCAGACATGCCAACTATACAAGCATCTGCGGTCTCTTCTAATAAGATCGCATGTAAAAGCTGGGCTTCACTGGCGGTTAAGCGGCTAGCTAATGCGGGATCAATCTCATAATTGTCTAAATCAACAAATTCCACTCCCTCAGCTTCTGCAACAAGGGCCAAATATTGCAACTCTTTTATTAGGCCAGTATTAATTAATATTTTGCCCAGAGGGGCGTAAACCTCCTCTTGCTTTGCAAGAGCCGCGGTTAACTGCTCTTCGGTAATTAATTTTTTAGCTATTAATAGTTCTTTTATATCCATGATCTATTCTCCTCTACCTGTCACAATTCCTTTATAATTGTTTTATTTTATTCTCTAAATATGTTCGCGCGCTAACATTTAGATTACTCCCATATTGCAGTGCTCGTTGAAATGCATCACGCGCTGCATTATTTTCCCCAGCTGATTCTAAACTAACACCTAATCCTATCCACCAAACAGGATTACTTGAATCTAGCTGCGCTAAACTATTATATACTCTTGCTGCTAACATATATTGCGCATCACGCTGATATAGTAGCGCCATCAGTGCATAATAGCTGGGGTATTTTACAATCGGTGGATTATGTTGCTGTAAAATTGTTAAGGCCTGCTTGGTTTTATACTGCCTGGTTAAAACATTTGCCTGGAATTCAATCAATTTTATATTGTTAGGATCACGAATTAAACCTGCCATAATAACATTGCTAGCATGGCTTAACTTCCCTGCTTTTAAAAATATTGATGCTAAGGTTAATCTGGCTTCTATGTTTGTTGGAGCTCGAGCTAAAACACTTTGTAGTTTGGCAATTGCTGCCCGAGGTTTATTATCTGTAAGTAGCGTTAGCGCCTCTTGATAGTCTGCCTCTATTTGCTGCTCAGGTGTTAATGGCACTACTACTTTTTGCATAGAGCTAGCGGTTGTTTTAGATACGACTGGTTCTGATTTTACTACTGGAGCAACAGCCAATTTTTCTGGAATTTTAGATATATTTTCGGGAGAGACATTGGTTAAAATCGGAGTTTTAGTTAGAGTAACTTTTGATACTGTTACCTGGCCAACTATTGGTTTATGCGCCTCAGCTTTTTTATATAGGTAAAACTTCACTCCCATAATCCCTAAAACAATAAAGACTACGATTAAAAATAGGATTAGAAAATTTGCTAGGATTTTATTCCCTGAACTTGGTGGGCCTAAGGGAACTGCTACTTTAGTGCCGGACAACAGATTTTCTGTTTTGCCATCATTTAATTGCGACTGTCTATTTTTATCTAGATTTTGTAGGGTTTTATTGATTAAGCTCATAAATAGCCACCTAAAATAGACCAGATCTCAAAAGCCATAATCCCCAACAAGAATAAAAACAAGACATAAACTAATTTACTATTTTTTTGTGGTTGGAAAACGCTCTCGGTATCTTTTATCGCCATATGCATAGATTTGCTATCTACTTTGTTAAGTCCACGGCCATAAGCAGCTATTAAAGCTTTATGGCACAGCACATTAATTAAGCGCGGAATACCGCGGCTAGCTTGAAACAATTTTTTATAGGCTGGGGTTGAAAACAGGGTTAAAAAATTACTGCCAGCTTTAGATAAACGATAATGAACGTAAGCTTCTAATTCAGCAAAGTTAAGCGCTCGCAATTGATACGCAAAAGCGATACGCTGCTTTAATTGACGCAAATTGGGCTGTCGCAAACGCGTATCTAATTCTGGCTGGCCAAATAGAACTATCTGCAACAACTTTGCTGATTCAGTCTCGAGGTTACTCAATAGCCGCAGCCCTTCTAAGCTTTGATCTGGCAAAACTTGAGCTTCATCGATAATGACAACCACTCGCTGATTCCGCTTATGCAGCATTAAAAGTTTATCATTGATTAAATCTAACAAGCCATATTGGTCAATATCTTTAGGGAAATCTATGTTGAGCTCATGGGCTAAGGCTTTATAAAAACCCAGGCAATCTAGCGCTGGGTTAGCAATATATGCAGTTACATAATTATCATCTAATTTATTTAACAGTTCACGACAGAGCAGTGTTTTGCCAACGCCAACTTCACCAACTATTTTAATAAATCCTTCGCCGCTTCTTAAGCTTACTAGTAGAACATTTAGAGCCTCCTGATACGAAGGCAAATTACAAAAATATTGGGTATTTGGTGTTAATACAAACGGAAATTCCTGTAATGCAAAATGCTCTAAATACATTATTTCTGTTCCTGATTATTCTGTTCCTGCTGATTAAGCTTGATTTTTTGAGTGTAACCAAAATCCCCCTGCATGCTACTGTTTTCATGGGCTGATTTCTGCAACTGCTTAGTCCAGGTTCCCTTCTTAATAACAATAGGTCGCAGCAGAATTATCAGCTCAAATTTACCGCTGGATTTATTTGTACTCCTAAAGAGACCGCCAACATTGGGTAAATCCTCAGCTCCAGGAGTGCCAGCATTATAGTCACTAGCTCTAGTCTCCATTAAACCACCAATAACAATAACTTGACCGCTTTGCGCTCTAACTACACTATCTGATTCGCGCACATCGCTTTGTGCTAATGGTAGATCTTGCTCTTTACCGTTCACTGTAAATTTTTTATCCTGCTCTCTTACCTGACTAATAATTGGATGAATATGTAGGGTAACCTCGCCGCCTTTATCTATTTGCGGGGTAACATCTAAGGCAATTCCAGAGAAGAATGGAGTAAGGTCGATATCTTGTGAAATGACAGCGTCGCCAGTTAAATCAGTTGCAGTCACATCACTATCAACATTCGTTACAAAAAAGCTATCTTCACCAACTTTAATTATCGCTTTTTGATTGTTCATAGTTGCAATCCGAGGACTCGAAAGCACATTTACTTTTCCTTGCGCATTTAATAGATTGATCACTGCATTAAAATCATCACCACCGCTCACGTTTAAGGTGAAAATATTAGACATGCTCGCGATATTTGGATCAAAATTCTGCGAACCAGTTTGCGATGCGCCTAACACCTTCCAGTCAACTCCAGCTTGATAGCGCGCACTTAATTCTACCTCCAACACCCGTGCCTCAATAATTACTTGCCGCCCCATAATGTTTTGCAAGCTGTCTAAATATTTTGCTACTTCACGCAAAGAGCCAGGGTACGCATGAACAATTATTATACCGGCTTGGGGATTAACCAATACCGTAGAGCCCTTTTTATCGCCAACTATTGTGTCAACACTTGTTTTTAAAGTCTTCCAAAAATTGAAGTTAGAGTCTGATTCAACGCTGCTGCTAGGTTTGGTGTCGGTTTCTGTTGTAGTTGAGTTATCACTGGAGCTCTCATCATTATCAGAAGATATCTTGCGCGAAATCTCACCTGAACTTATGGTGGTGTAAGATTTACCAACCCGATTAATGTCTAAATAATTTACTGTAAACATTTTGGTCTGCATAGAGCGCGGAAATATATCATATCCATAGGTGGTTACTTTATATTCATAGCCATAGGTATCGCGAACTGCATCTAACACCTCAGGTACAGTAACATTTTTAAGATTTAGGGAAATTGTGCCATCAACCTCTGGACTCACCATCATGCTCTTCTTTGAGCCCTTAACCAATCCTATAAAAAAGTCTTTGGCAGGCACATCATGCACTGCAATATTAAAGCGCTGTTCATTAGCTTTACCTGCTGTAGGGACGTTTCCTGGCATGCCTGGCGTCAATGCTTGATTAAGAAAGCCAGGAATTTGATCGTTTTTAGCTTTCCTATCCACCTGCTTGTTAGTATGGATGCTGCTTTGTAAGGCCTTATTAATCTGGTCTTCAGGATTGCTATTTTTAGGCGGATGAATAGTACAAGAACTCAACAAAAATATTGCGCTGATCAAAAGGATTAAATATCCATGATGTTTCACTTTAGTTGCTCCTTAGTTGTTACTGGTGTTTTGTTTATGGGCTGAAACAGCTCAATGGTAAATTTTCCACTGCGCCCCTGTAGAGTGATCATATGTTCACTAATAGCGATAATTTTTGCCCCCATAACTTTATCACCAATTGTATAGCTCTTAGTGCCAATAATAACGCTTTTTTGCTGTGGTGCAATAATTATTGATTTAACCTGAAAATCGCCGTTTGCCAATGCGCTTTTGTGGGCACTCATGCCGGGAGGAGCTGTAGGATCGTGTAAGGTAGCATAAGCAGAGGAGATCATACAAAAAAGCAATATAAAGCCAATGATTTTACCCATTTAACCACCCCTTATGCATGCTTAAAGTATGTACTTGCAGCGTTACCTCAGCTACTGGGTATTTTGTTACCTGATACTCCAGTTTATCCCAGAATAGCTGCCACGGTAAATCTTCTAAATCCTCTAAATAACGCAGCACTGCAAAAAAACTACCTCTAAATTTTATCACTACTCCATGTTCATACAAATTCAGTGCATTTTTGTTACCTATCGCTTGTTGCTCCGGCAAGTTATAGAATTGCACTAATTCTAAATCATGGCGTGCTAACAAAAGCTGTTTTAATAGCTTAGTCATCTCTTGGCCAGAGACAAGCTTCTGCCGCTTATCTGGCACTGTAGTTGCTAATTTGGGCTGTATGGTCTGTGATTGAATCTGAGCTTGAGCCTTATTTAAACCATCATTTAAAATACGAAGTTCATTCTTAGCTATCTTACTCTGCACGTTAAGATGCAAGCGTTGATCTGCTAAGCTATTCCAAAAACCAAATTTCCATACGCCAAAAACTATTATAATAAGCAATAAAAACAGACCGATTCGCAAAAATGCTGGTAATTTATTTAAAAAACATAACTGTTTAGGTAGCGCTAACTTCATGTTTTACTCTTTCCTGTGTCTGAATCTGCTTTAACTGCAGCTGTAGTTATTTCAAAACTAATAACAGTTTTACCATCATTAGCTTTAGTCTTATTTAACTCTAAAGTACGAAATCTATTAGTAGAAAAAATGGAGGTATTATTTAATTTTTGTAACAGCTCGGAAATTAACGCAGCATTTGTAGTATTGCCAAATAGCGCGATATAGTGATCCTGGTTAGAAAAAACCATGGTTTTAAGCCAGACATTTTCTGGGGTTAAGGCAGCCAAAACAGTTAAGTATTTTGCAAAACCCTGCCCATTCTTGCTTGCCAAAAAAACTTTCATCTCTTTGTTGTTTGCAAATAATTTTTGTTGATCTTTGACTCGCTGCTCTTGTTTAATCTTATCACTCTTAAGCGCCATAATTTTTTGAGTAAGATCCTGCTTACTAGCGATTAACGAATTAACTCGCTGCTCTTGTAACGTAACAATACTCCACATTACTGTAGCTAGCAGAATCAGCAAGAGTAGAAATCCTAAGAATATAGCAACTAAAACTTGAGCGCTTAAATATGGTTTGATCTCTTTAGGCAAGGCTGATAGCAAGTTAATATTTTGCATTACTCCTCCTCGCTCCGTAAAGCTCCGCCGATCGCAACACAACAATCAGCCTGCTGTAGATCATTCACCTGCAGATCCTTAAGCGGCAAATTTAATGTTTGTGACAGCTCGGCAGTAAAATTGTCTCTATTTTCTAATGCAAAAGGAGCTAGCAACAGCTGCCTGGGAGTAACATGATCGATATGATGCTGGTAATACTCAAAACAGCTCTTAATTTCAACGGCTAACTTATCACAGTCGCATATAATATGACGCGTAAAAACAACTTCTTGGTCTCTCACAAATAATAGAACAGCTTTTTTCGGTAATATATGCAGCAACGCGACCACTTGATCATCTTCTGGGGTTAATAAAGAGAGCAAATTGCGCCAGGCAAATTCATAAATATCGATGCTATAAGGATTTAATTGGCAATGCTTTATCTTCTGCACCATAGTTTGCAACAACGATTGCTGTGCTACAACCACATAAACTTTTTTGCTTTGATGCTCGGTGTCAGAGAGCTTAATGGGAAAGAAAAAATCAAGCGCAGTATCTGCAAAAGGAAAATCCACCATCTCTTTAATACGCCATTTTAGCGCAGCATTATACTCCTCCTCAGGGACTTGCGGAGCATCGAGCAATAATAGACGATAGTAGTCAGGATGAAGCACGATATTGCAATCTGCATGCTGCAAATTATGTTGCATGACTCTGGTCGTTAGCTCTTTGCCGAGGCCATTCAAATCATCCCCAGCAATAAATTCACATCGGCTTGTATTAAACGAAGCCACATCATGGTTGGTAATATGGGAAAAAGCAAAACCATTGGGGCTGATAGCCACAGCGCAGCCTCCTTG
>JAGLXC010000282.1 GCA_023133095.1 Gammaproteobacteria bacterium
ATACATCAATGCTAACCTGCATACCTGGAATAATGCGCAATTGTTTACCCTCTTTTTCTAAATAATTTTTCTTAGTGCGAACCCATACCTCATAGAAACTATTACCATCTTTATCAACTGTTGTATCAGCACTAATATGCTCAACCCCGCCTTTTAAACCTCCGTAAATGGAAAAATCATAGGCTGTAAACTTAACCATAGCCTCTTGCCCTGAATGTAAAAAGCCTATATCTTGTGGCCGAACTTTAGCTTCAATAAGCAGACTATCATCTAAAGGTACAATTTCCATAAGTGGCATACCTGGTTTTACCACTCCACCTATAGTAGTAACGTAGATCTGCTTTACTATACCTCTTACTGGCGACCTAACTTCAGTACGTTTTAATTGATCAATTAGTGCGCTATTGCTAACCTCTAATCTTGACTCCTCTGCTTTAGTAGCATTTAACTCTTGTAAAGAGCTACTACGAAATCTACTAATATTACCATTTATCTCATGCAGTTGCTGCCGCAATTTCAACAGTTCAACTTCAGAGACTGCGCCTTCACGCACTAATGGCGCTGTCATAGCAATCTCTTTCTGCAACAGAGTTTTTTGGTTTTGCAGTGATCGCAACTCCTGCTTTTTAGAAAAATAGAGTGCTTCTTCACCTGCGACTAATTCTGGTAGCTGCTTAATTGCTTCTGCTGATATTTTAAACGGTTTACTATTAAGCTCAGATTCTAACCGCGCCAATCGAATCTCTAATGCTTGCTGTTTTAGTAATCCTTCACGATAACTACTAGAAAATTTAATATCATCAAGACGCATCAACACCTGGCCTTTATTTACTTCCTGGCCTTCATGTACTGAAATCTCCTTTACCATGCCACCTTCTAAATTCTGAATCACCTTGGTTTTTTGTGATGGAATAACTTTACCCTGTGCTGTAGTAACTTCATCTAATACTGCATAATAAGCCCAAACCAACATGACCACAAGAAAAGCAATACTAAGCCATAAAGCAAAATGGGCAAACCCACCTGACATTCTAAAATAATCATCATCATGATGTTTCTTTTTATTTGTCATCTTGCTTCACTCTGTTTTCGGTATTGGCTAATTTAGCCAATACATCTTTTTTTGTGCCATCTGCTACTACACGCCCTGATTCTATCACAATCAAACGATCAACCAACTCTAACAAAGGCGCACGATGAGTCACTAAAATTAGTGTTCGTCCTTTGGAATAGTTAGCAAATTGTTTAAAGAATCGTGCGATGGTTGTATCATCTATGCCACTAAATGGCTCATCAAATACTAAAATCGACGGATTTAAAACCAAAGCCCGCGCAATTGCTATTGCCTGCCGCTGTCCGGTAGATAAATTTTTACCACGCTCATGTACTTTACGATCAAAGCCTTCAGGATGTTGATTTACAAAACTATCAACTCCACTTAATTTTGCTACATCCATCACTACGCTATCATCAACATATGGCGCACCAAGAACGATATTATCTCGGATTGAACCATGAAATAACATTACATCTTGTGGCACATAGCCAATATGGTGGCGTAATTCTGCGGGATCTAATTGTTGAATCTCTGTATCATCTATCAAAATAGAACCAGAATTTGCCTGGTAAAACTTCAGCATTAATTTTTCAATGGTTGATTTCCCTGATCCAGTCCTCCCAATAATTCCAACTTTCTCTCCTGGATTAATTCGAAATGACACACCATTTAATGCAGCAATTGTCTGCTCAGGATAATTGAAGCCAACCTCTTTAAATTCAATGCTGCCTTTTATTTCAGGACGATGTAAAAAAACCTTATCTTCTGGTCGCTCTACCGACATTTTCATAACAGCATCTAATGAGTTCAATGACATTTTGGACTGCTTATAACGGGTTACTAATACTGCGGCTTGCGCAATTGGAGCTAAAGTACGCCCTGCTAAAATTACGCAGGCAATCAAACCTCCAGTCGTTAATCTACCATTGGAAATTTCATATACCCCAACAATTACTACGCCAACTACTGTCATGTGTTGCGCAAACATAGAAAAATTAGTACCTATACTGGCTAAAGCACGTAGTTTTACCCCATATTTAGCTAATATTTTAATGAGGCTTTCCCATTTCTGCTGCATAATCCCTTCGGCACGCATCCCTTTTATTGTTTCGACTCCTGTTAAGCATTCAACCAACATTGCCTGTTTTTCTGCGGTATATTGATGCGAACGCTGAATTAAGCTATTAAGTGGAATTTGTACTAAAAAGCTAACTAATAACATAAGCGGGATCATTGCAATAGGCACTAATACAATTATTCCGCCTAATAAAAAAATAACAACTAAAAATAAAATCACAAATGGAATATCAACTAATAAACTAACAGTTGCTGAGGTAATAAAATCCCGGAAAAATTCAAATGATTGGACGGTATTCAGTAAACTGCCCACTGAATTAGGTCTGGCTGCCATTTGTAGATCTAGCAATTGCTCAAAGGTATTGCCTGATAAAGATACATCAATTTTTTTGCCCGCAGTATCTATAAAATAGGCTCGTAAACTCCGCAATACAAAATCAAATCCAAATACAATAGTCACTCCAATGGCCAACACCCAGAGAGTCTCAATTGCGGCATTAGGAACTACTCTATCATAAACATTCATTACAAATAGCGGCGAAGCAATAGTAAACAGATTGATTAAAAAAGACGACAAAAGTACTTCGCTATAAATCGGCATGGCCCTGCGCATGGTTGCCCAAAACCAATGCTTTTGGCGTGGTTTTTCTCTCTCTTTTTCATCTATTCCAAACTGATAGCTTGGCTTTACAAAAATAGCATAACCAATATAACTTTTAGCCAGCTCCTTAAGCGGCATTTCAACATAACCCTCACCTGTTTCTGGCTGGATAATCCGCGCCATTTTTTGATCACTAATAGCTGTTAGGATGCAAGCCTGGGAATTTTGTAAAAACAGCACCACAGGTAATTGGTTAGATGTGATCTCTTTTAATTTACGCTGCATAGTGTTAGCAGATAAGCCAGCGCGATCGGCAGCACGTTTAAAT
>JAGLXC010000283.1 GCA_023133095.1 Gammaproteobacteria bacterium
TAAAGAGCATGGCTTTCAAGGCCAGGGCATTGTAATGGATGTTACTAATCCAGACTCGATTACTGCAGCTCTTGATGTTATCCGGCAAAAATATGGAGCTCCAGCGGTGCTGATTAATAATGCTGGTATTACCCGTGATAATTTAATGTTACGTATGAAGCCAGAACAGTGGCAGGCGGTAATAAATACCAATTTAACTGCTGCTTACAACGTTTCCCAGGCATGTTTGCGTGATATGGTAAAGGCTCGTTGGGGCCGAATCGTTAATATGGCCTCTGTGGTGGCTTGCATTGGTAATGCTGGTCAAGCTAACTATTCTGCCTCTAAAGCGGGTTTGATTGCTTTTGGCAAATCATTAGCCCAAGAGGTAGCAAGTCGTGGCATCACTGTCAATGCGATAGCGCCAGGCTTTATTGAAACTAAGATGACTCAAGCGTTGACAGAAGCGCAACGAGAAACTCTATTACAAACTATTCCTATGCGTAGCATTGGTGAGCCGATAGATATTGCCAATGCAGTAGGTTTTCTTGTATCATCTAAGGCATCTTACATTACTGGAGTTACACTTCATGTTAATGGCGGAATGTTTATGGCATAAAATGCTTGCAACTTATGTTGTTTTGCATAAACTATATCTTTTTATTTAATAATGAAGGAGAAATTTAATGGCTACAGCTAAAGAACGTGTTATAAAAATTATTGCTGATCAATTAGGTGTTGAAGAGGAAAAGGTTGTTCCTAGTGCATCCTTTGTGGATGATTTAGGTGCTGATTCTCTAGATACTGTTGAGTTGGTTATGGCTTTGGAAGAGGAATTTGATGCTGAAATTCCTGATGATGAAGCTGAAAAGATCACTACAGTTCAGCAAGCAATTGACTTTATTGAAAAAGGTCTTAAAGAAGCAGAGTAATCTTTTTTAAAAGAACTCTACAAAATAACGAAACAATTAGGGGGAAACACCTTGAAAAATAGGCGTGTAGTTGTAACCGGAGTGGGAGCAGTTACACCGTTAGCATTAAATGTAAAAGATACTTGGAATGCTGTTTTAAATGGAAAGAGCGGTGTAAAACTTATTAACTCTTTTGACACTTCTAAATTTAGTGTGCGGATTGGATCTTTTGTAGAAAATTTCGATCCTACGCTCTATTTGGATCATAAAGAGGTGCGTAAAAATGATTATTTTATTCAATTTGCGGTAGCTGCAGCTGCACAAGCTGTGGAAGATGCTGGCCTTGAAGTAAATGAAGCTAATGCGCATCGTATGGGTGCGGTAATTGGTTCAGGCATTGGTGGCCTGCCGATTATTGAAAAGACCTATCGTAATTTTATTGCAGGTGGTCCACGGAAAATTTCGCCCCATTTTATCCCTAGTTCTATTGTTAACATGGCGCCAGGTTTGATCTCCATCAAACACGGTTTAAAAGGCCCTAACTACTCAATTGTTACTGCCTGCGCTACAGGAACCCATAATATTGGTTCAGCCGCAAGAGCTATTAATTATGGTGATGCAGATGTTATGCTAGCTGGTGGTACTGAAATGGCCACTACCTCCATTGGTTTAGGTGGGTTTGCAGCTGCTAAAGCTCTATCAAGACGTAATGATGATCCTCAAAGAGCTAGCCGTCCTTGGGATCGAGACCGTGATGGTTTTGTATTAGGTGATGGTGCTGGCGTTGTGGTATTAGAAGAGTATGAGTATGCTAAAAAGCGTGGCGCGCATATTTATGCGGAAGTTGCAGGTTTTGGTATGAGTGCGGATGCTTTTCATACAACAGCACCAGATGAGACTGGGGCAGGATCTGCCAAATCTATTCAAAATACTTTAAATGATGCTGGCATAAACCCAGCTGATGTTGATTATATCAATGCGCACGGAACATCAACCCTATTTAACGACAAATATGAAACTATTGCAATTAAATCTGTATTTGGGAAACTGG
>JAGLXC010000284.1 GCA_023133095.1 Gammaproteobacteria bacterium
ATAGCTTTTACCCAACTAATGTGTTGGTAACTGGTTTTGATATTATCTTTTTTTGGGTCGTACGGATGGTAATGATGGGGCTAAAATTTACCGGTAAAATTCCTTTTCGTGAGGTATATATCACTGGGTTAATTCGCGACAGTGCAGGCCAAAAGATGTCAAAATCAAAAGGTAATGTTTTGGATCCATTGGATTTGGTTGATGGGATCAGTTTAGATGATTTGTTGGCTAAACGAACTCGTGATCTTATGCAGCCAGCATTAGCCAAGAAAATAGAGCGAGAGACCAGGTTGGAATTTCCAGATGGAATTAAGGCTCATGGTATGGATGCTTTACGTTTTACCTTTTGTGCTTTAGCATCAACTGGCAGGGATATTAATTTTGATTTAAGCCGGCTCGAGGGATATCGCAACTTTTGTAATAAGATTTGGAATGCTGCGCGCTTTGTACTAATGCAGGAAAATGTTGCAGCAGGCGAATTAAGTTTAGCTGATCGCTGGATTAGAGCGCGTTTGCAGTCGACTATTTGCGCTGTCCATGAATCTATAGCCAGTTACCGGTTTGATATGTTGGCGCAAACTTTATATGGGTTTATTTGGGGAGAGTATTGCGATTGGTATTTAGAGCTTTGTAAAGCTGAAGCTAAAATTGGCACCACTATGTTTGAGGTGTTAGAAACTTTACTCAGGCTCATTCATCCAATTATGCCTTTTATCAGTGAAGAGATCTGGCAGCAGGTGGCGCCACTAGTTGGCAAACAGGGAGCAACTATAATGCTAGAGCCATATCCGCAGTTTGATGCAAAGTTTGATGCAAAGTTTGATGATAGTGTTGCTGTTGCTGAAATTAGTTGGTTACAGCAGATGGTTATCAGTATTCGTAATATTCGCGGTGCTATGAGTATTGCTCCGAAAAAGCCATTAACACTCTTACTGCAGAAAGGAGACACAAACGATAAAGTTTATTTAACTAAGACTCAGAGCTATTTAACTAAGTTAGCAAACATAGAGAAAATCAGCTGGCTTAAGGAAGGCGAGGCTATACCACAGAGTGCAACAGCTTTAGTGAGCAATTTAGAGCTACATATTCCATTAGCAGGGGTTATTGATATGGCTGCTGAACGGCAGCGGTTAGAAAAGGAGATTGCTAAATTGAAGCAAGAAATGTCACGTTCTGAAAATAAATTAAATAATAATAATTATATTGCTAAAGCCCCAGCTGATGTTGTTGCTAAAGAGCAGATGCGGCTGAATGAGTCTCAGGTGGCAATAGAGAAATTACAGCTGCGGTTAAAAAAATCACACTAAAATTTAGGGCTGTGCTATAATTTAAATTAGTATTGTTTAAAATGGAGATTTGCTGTTATGAATATGGAACAAATATCTGTCAGGAAAAGTCAACCAAATGTAGTATTTTTTATCATTGGTTGGGGTCTGTTTGTCACTCTCTATTTGACTTTAAAATCTCAACCATTTACCCATGTTTATGCAGGCTGGTCTCTGTTCATATTTTCTTCAATATTACAACTGGTTATAGTAGGTTATCTTTATCGTATCTGGCAAGAAGCTAGAGGTACGGCTAAACTTATTTTTGGTTTATACCTGTTGGCATGTTCGTTGGATTTTTTAGCAGCACAGATCTATCATGTTATCTATGATGTGTTGCATATTGCACACGCAACCGTGACTGGACTTCTATTTGCATCATACAATGTTCCATTTTTGGGATTTATAGGATTACAATTTTTAGCGCTATTTATGTTGCTATGGTATAACTATAAAAATAGTACAAAAAAGGGGCTGTTTATTCTTTTTCCAATTATTCTTATTGTTATAACTTGCTGTGTGCTTTTCTTTTTGATCTATTATTTTCAGGTCGATCATTCACATTCTTATTTAGATAATACCTTTAATGTTATTGAGATGATATTTACTGTAGGTGGATTTGTGGTGGCACTATTGTGTTTAGCTACTGCAAAACATAGAGGTATTTTTTATTTGGCGTTTGGCTACTTGATTCTAGTTACAGCTGATCTAATGATGGACTTTAATGTTTTTCAGCAAGGTTTTGGTGTTAGCAGCTTTTTTGAAACAGCGTGGAGTTTGTCCTATATATTGTTTATCTATGGCCTCTTAACTTTGAAGAAAACAGATGCTCATAAAGATTTGCCCCAAACCTGGATGTTTAGTTTAAATAGTATCCGGTCTCAATTAGCATTTTGGACCTTTGCTATCTGTATTGTCGCATTTATGGCATTTTTGGGGTTTATCTATCTATCTGTTTTCTCCAACAGTTTGTTTTTAAGCCATAATCAAGTTATTCGTGTTTTACCTGTAGTATTAATTATCTGCTCTATTTTTACCGTAATAATAAGCAGCACATTTTCTAAAAAATTATGTGCTCCTTTTTATCGGCTGGAGGAATTAATTAGTTGCTTCATGGCAAATAAATTACCTGAGAAGCTATGGGACAATGAAGCTTATGCTTTATTAGAATTTAATAGCTTAGAGAGCTTTGTATCTAAAGCTTTTACTGCTTTAAAGGAAAAAACTATAGCTGAGAAAAGGTTGTTAGAACTGGCTACCCAAATTAGATATGATATAAGTGCTCCACTAGCTGCTTTACATGAAGGTTTAGAGAGTGCAGTTAAGATAGAAGAAAAGCCACGCACCACACTCAAAAATGCTACTAATAGAATTAGTGCAATTGCTGATAACTTATTAACAAAATATCAAGATGTTGTGTCAGATGTAATTAATGCACCTCTAGCCCCAATTTTGCTTAACCCATTAATAGAAAATCTAATTGTAGAAAAACGAGCTCAATTTAATAATAAAAAGGTGAACTTTTATTTTAATGTAACAGATAACGCCCATGAACTATTTGTTGCGGCACAAACTGAGCCATTGCAGCGGGTTTTTTCAAATATAATCAATAACGCAGTAGAAGCTTTTGATGCAAAGCTTGACCAAGGTGTTATTACAATTAGTTTAAGCAAAGTAGGCTTAGGCAATGAAGTTATAGTTGAAATTGTTGATAATGGCTGTGGTATTGCCCCTGAATTATTGGGGAAAATAAAGGAGCGAGGTTTTAGCGCAGGGAAAGTTCAGGGTTCTGGTTTAGGGTTGTCATATGCAATTCAACAGATTACTGATTGGGATGGCTCTTATGATATAGAATCGAAGCAGGGGGTTGGTAGTAAATTTACTATACGATTACCAATTGCTTCGCAGGTGGATTTGATTTTGGTTGATGATGATCCAATGCTAACTACAGCCTGGCAAGATGCAGCACGCGCATGTGGCCATAAAATCGCGGTATTCAATAATGTTGATGCATTTAAAACTGCTTTATCAAATTATGCTAAACATACTCTTATCTATATTGATTCAAATTTATCCAATGGAATTAAAGGTGAAGAGTTAGCAAAAGAGATATATGAGCAAGGATTTGATAATATTTATCTAGCAACAGGATATTCTCCAGAGCGTTTTCGCAATATGACCTGGTTGAAAGGAGTAGTGGATAAAGTG
>JAGLXC010000285.1 GCA_023133095.1 Gammaproteobacteria bacterium
TTAGCATATTCATTAGTTTTAAAATCTGACATGCGAACAATAACCGGTTTGGGATAGAAGGCCGCAGCAATAGTTGCTATACCCTCACGCAGCTTCTCCACATAAAAGTTCACTGGATCATTATAGCCTGCAATTTTTGTGTTAATTCTACTGCGTACGCTATGGCTCAAACTATTAAAATTTAGTGCGGCATTTGGATGGATTCCTATCATATTGTTAATAATAAATTCCATTCTAGCTAAACCAACTCCATGATTAGGAATAGCACTAAAACTAAAGGCCTGATCTGGATTTGCAACATTTAACATAATTTTAGTTGGCAACTTCGGCATGGTCTTAATATTGAACTCTTTGCAACTATAATTTAAAAGGCCTTGATACACAAAGCCAGTTTCACCTTCAGCACAAGATACAGTTATAGCTTCGCCATCTTGAATTTTGGAATTAGCATCGCCACAACCAACAATTGCAGGAATTCCGAGCTCACGCGCTACAATAGCAGCATGACAGGTTCTGCCGCCACGATTAGTAACAATGGCTGCGGCTTTTTTCATGATCGGTTCCCAATCTGGATCTGTCATCTCAGTTACCAACACTTCGCCAGCCGCAATTTTACCCATTTCGCTAATATTCTGTAATACTCGCGCCGTGCCTTGACCAATCATTTGACCAATACTTCTGCCACTACTAATCACTTTTCCACGCCGCTTTAATTGATACTGTGTGATTACCTGTTTATTAGTACGACTTTTTACTGTCTCCGGCCGTGCTTGTACTATATACAACTTGCCATCTTCACCATCTTTGGCCCACTCAACATCCATTGGCATGCCATAATGTTTTTCAATTATAACTATATATCTGGCAAGCTCATGCAGCTCCTGATCGCTTAAAACAAATCGCCTCCTATCAACCATGCGGCAGGCAACTGTTCTCGTTAAACCGGCTGCCAAACGTTTACGGTTGCTATAGATCATCTTAATCGCTTTGGTGCCAAGATTTTTGCGTAACACAGCAAATTTCTTAGTGGCTAAGTTAGGCTTATAAAGATAATATTCATCTGGATTAACCTCCCCCTGCACCACAGTTTCACCTAAACCAAAGGCAGCCGTAATAAATACTACATCAGTAAAACCTGACTCTGTATCTAAGCTGAAAGCCACGCCACTACTACCAATATCACTGCGTACCATATATTGTACCCCAACCGATACGGCAACCTGGTCATGAGCAAAACCATGATGTACACGATAAGCAATCGCGCGATTATTATAGAGAGAAGCAAATACTGACTTGATCGCGGCTAACAGATTGGTAATGCCTTTAACATTAAGATAGCTCTCTTGTTGACCAGCAAAAGAGGCCTCAGGCAAATCTTCGGCGGTGGCTGATGAGCGAACAGCAACAGAAACATTCTGCCTGTTAGCTGTCATCTTCCTATAGAAATCAGTTAGCTCTTGCTTAAGATCAGCAGGAAATTTTGTCTGTAAAATCCAATCTCGAATTGTTGCGCCTGCATCAGCCAAAGCCTCTACATCTGAAACATCAAGGTCTCGCAGAGTAAGCTCGATCTTATCAGCCAGCCCTTTTTGCTGCATAAAATCTCGAAAAGCTTGTGCCGTAGTAGCAAAGCCCTTTGGCACCCTAATTCCTGCTTTGCTAAGATTACAGATCATCTCCCCCAAAGAGGCATTTTTGCCGCCAACCAGCTTAACATCTTGCATGCCAAGCTTATCAAACCAAATAATATTCTTATTACTCATATCCCCTCCGTCTTCCACTACCGTATTTAGGGGACGCTCTTAATTAGGGGACACTCTTTGAGCAGAGTAGTAAAATTATTTGCTTCTATAGAGAAAGAGTGTCCCCTAATTAAGAGCG
>JAGLXC010000286.1 GCA_023133095.1 Gammaproteobacteria bacterium
GCCATTGGCACCTGACCCTGGATTAAAATCCAGCCATTTAGCGATCCAAAGCATGATATGGCGGCGCCGGCCGCGATAATCCAATCACCCCATTTACCAAAAATTATTCCAGCAGCTGCTGCAAAAGGTGAGGTGGAGTGTGCTAAAACAGAGGCTGGAATCATACCCATAATAGCAGTTGAGCTGGCGATATAGACCACTGCTGCGATTAGGGTGCCAAGTAGAGTGGCTATTGGAATATCGCGTTTGGGGTTTAGAACACTGCTAGCTGGCACGGTAGCAGATTCTACGCCGACAAAGGCCCAGAGGGTTAAAGTTGCAGCATGAGAGAGGGCTGAAAAATTGGAGTGATGGGTAACATTAAAACTATGGGTTAAATATTCGGGGTGAAAATGCCACCAGCCAAAGATTGCAACTAATAAAATCGGCACCAATTTTAAGATTGTGGTTACCATGGCAGTAAAACCAACCATGCGGACTCCTTTTAGGTTTACCGCAGTAAGGAGCCAGACTGTAACAATAGCTGTAGTAGCGCTATATAGAGGTTGATTTAAGATTGGCCATAGATCAGCTAAATAGCTAACCATAGCTATTGCAATTGCTGCATTACCAATAGCAATCGCAATCCAATAATTATAGGCGGTTTGAAAGCCAACAAATTCGCCAAAACCAGCTTGAGCAAAGGCATAGGGCCCGCCAGTTTTTGGAACTAATACGCTCATCTTGGCAAATACCATGGCCAGGAAAAAGGCGCCAAGGGCAGTGATACCCCAGGAGAGCAGGCTAATGCTGCCAATGCTAGCGAGATTTGCTGGTAATAAAAATACTCCAGAGCCGATCATGTTGCCAGCGACAAGAGTAGTTAGCATCCAGAGCCCTAACTTTTTATTATTTTGTGCCATCGTTTAATTATGTTAGTAGTCAAGAGGCTAATATAGCATTTGCTTTGATTTATTGCTATGCACACGCTGCTATTAGCGGGGCTAATGGAGGGTGTGGTGGATCAAGCGCCATTGCTGTTGTATCGGGCTCGGGTGGAGTTAGAGTCTGGTCTGGATCTGGAGCAAAAAATAGTCGTCTTGCAATAGGTTGAGATTTATCATCCTGAAATTCACTATCTAATCTTAGGTCAGCCTCTTCATCTAATTTAACAAAGAATGTATCTGAGGCTTCAACTCCTGCCAGACTAAAAAATATTTTTACTAATTCGCGTAATGCTCTGTTGGCGCCGGTGCTTGCTCTGTGTGTTTCTAGTGGGTCAAAATCGATAGATACTTTTTTTGTTTCCTGGGAACTATTAGTAAAAGATACGACATAGGTTATAGATTTTGCTTCATGGGTATAGCCAATTATAATGCCATTTTTATAGTATGGTTTATAAGAGATATTAGCTTCTATATTTGCCCATTTTATTTCTCCATCACGCACAAGATCTCTAACTGCAATTTCAACAGCTAGCATTATTATGTTTGCTTTTCTGGTGCCCGCAATAAAGTTTTCTTGTTTTTGTGGGTCTAGATTAAAAACACAGGCTATTATGTGTAGCCATTCAAATGAAATATTATATTTTTGTGCAAGTTGTTCATATTGTTCGAATGTTTGTAGATCAGTGACTGCTAGGTAATTATGTGCTGAAGTATTGCCCATAACAGTATGTTGACTTGTTTTAGGTCTACCACGCTTTTTGCATGTTGCAACAATCTGTTGGGTTATTCTGGTAGAAAATACTCTATTAGCAGAGCTATGTACTAGATGTGTGCTCTCAGTTGTAGTTGTATCTATTTGAACTTCTGGACTGATTGAAGGATTTGAAGGTATCTGATTGTTGAAAATTATAATTGTATCGGTTTTGGGTCTTTGTTCAGGGCTTGAACTTTCAATATTAATTTCTACACCATATTTGTGTAATATGGATCCTCCCGGGGTTGTGATAGCTTTTGAGCCATGTGGGGTAAGCATGACAGCGCTGATTCTTTCTGGTGAACAGTATTGATTTGGTCTTCTACTTTTACGTTTTTTTTCTTGTGTGCGTAAGCCAGCTATTATCGTAGCAGTATTATTGTTGCTTAACAGAGAGGTTTTAGAAGTTGTTTTGGTTTTTTTGGGCGCGCGAGGATCTTCTGGTAAAGAACCTTTTCTTTTTTTACCGGGCATTATATGCTTCTCTTTACTTATAACAATACAAATCCCTACCTATCAGGGTATCCGTTCGAAACATCGTGTATTTAAGTTAGAATCCAGCCATATGTGGCTCAAAGAAAGGTGGTTTAACACCTTAAAGTTTGAGTTGGTCCGTACCAATTCTCATCATTGTGAATTATCTTTTCGCGAATACTATATAATCATTAAAGTATAAGATCCTTAAAGAAACCTTAAACGTTGAAAAAAATGAATTTTTTTAGATTGTTATGAAATTATTGGGCGATATGATCAAAGCATTGACCTTGAAAGTGGATGCCTTTAAGACATATAGACTTTATCTGTTGTGGCAGGCAGGTTTTAAATTTTAAAGTTGGTTGAGATTCATTAGTTGCATCAGTGGAGATTCTTACACCGCAAAAGCCATTAATAATTAATTGCAGCAGGCCGCCTAAGCCGGTCATAAAGGATGCTACATTATTAGTCGGTGATTCTGATACTGCTAAAAATGGGGTGCTAAAGTGAGGCAGGAGTTCAAGCAGTGCCTGCCAAGCTTTTTCAGGTTGTTTTTGCTCACAATAGCAGATGGCATCAAAGGCTGAACTCATCATGATCTTATTTTTAGGATATTTTTTGCGATAATACTCTAAAATATTCTGTTTTTGCTCGGCTGTCATCGGCATCTCATAGGGATAGATAAGAAGAGCAGTGTCAGCCTGTTTAATAGTGGCGCCAGCATAATTTTCATGTTCCAGATATAGGTCTTGTTCTGGATCAAATGGCAGATACATTTTGGTTATAATTTCTTGCCATTCAGCTGGGGCGGATTTACCTTGTTGCTGGAGAATGTTGCTGGCAATAATCAGTGTTTTTACAGCACTATAATTGGTATAAGTATTGTTATTAACAATTCCACTATATTCATCAGCACAACAAACTTTCATAATCTCATAACGATTTTGTTCTTGATTATAGATTACTCGGCTGTGCCAATATTCGGCGCAGGCTAAAATTACTTCAGTTGCTTTGGCTCTATAACTTTCATCGCCAGATATTAGATAGTATTGCCATTGGGTTAGCGCGATGTCTGCAACAATATGTGGTTGTTCAGCGGTATAAGCATAACAGGTTTCTATGCCTGACATTGTGCTTTCCCAGGCAAAACGTGCGCCTTTATAATCTTTGGCAGTTGCGTTTTGTTTGGCGCCGGCTAAAGTTTTATGGCGATATTGAAAGATCGAGCGTGCTAAGGGAGGATTTAAAAGTGCGAGGGGCGGTCCCATCCATAAATCTGCATCCCAGAAGATAATTCCAGCCCATTGGCCGCAGCCAGTTATTCCGGTTGGGCTTAAGCTCCAATTAATGCCTTTTCTGAGCTGAGCATAGAATTGATAGAGAGCAGCATTTACCAATTTTTGCAGGCCAGGCGCGCCTTCTATCTCAATGCGATGTTGCCATAGTTCGTGCCAAGCGGCTGCGTGAGCTTTGCGTTCCTGGTTGAGGTTTTCAGCTGCAGCTGTAACCATTTGTTCCGCCTTTTTTACAAGATCTGCGCCATCTTGATGAGTATATATCCCAACTAATTTAGTTATAGAATAATTTTTTCCAGCTTGAACTTTAACTGATAATTTACGGCTGATTTTATGATTATCATTTTCAGATTCATACTCTAGCTTAGCGTTAAGTTTGGGTGCGAGCACTACTTTTGAGGCAATAACTATCGCTTCACTATTATTTCTGAGTTGCATGGCTAAAGACATTGTTTCATTAGAATCTACTTGAGTAGTACTATTTTTATAGGCTAAAAAAGAGCCATCTAAACTATCGGTAAAAGTTACTGTGCCAGAAAAGTGTGGAGCTATCGTTGTAGTAATTACTGCTAAGTTGCGGTTAGCATAGGAGATATATATTGAGGTGCTAATGTCAGTTTTGTGTTCTGCATCACTGCTCCAGGTGTCTTTTGTAACAATAGTCGCAGTTTGCATATCGACAATTTGGCTGTAATTTTCATGACAGCCAATATTGCTGGCAAAGGCAGCATTACCATCATGATAGCGCAAAGTGCTCCAGAGCGGCACTTCAGCTAATGTTTCCTGAGTTAATGGTGATCCTTCTGGCGCATGTTGCCTTACAAAATCCATTATTCCTGGATGCAGGGGTTGTTCACAATAGAGACCATGGATAAAGCAACCGCTCTGAGAGTAGTTCTCTTGTGGGAACAGCATGCCTTCGCTCTCTGGCGGAACTTGTTGGCCAATATAGCCATTGCCAATAAAGGCGTAAGGCGAAGAGTTATTGCTTAGCTTATTAGAGATAAGTTGCCAGGGATCATCCTGGCTATTTAGTAGCCATTGTTCATCTAACATTGCGACTATAAGCTCGGTTACAAAATGGAAAGCAAAGCCAAGACTGATCTGGTTAGTATAGGGTCTGTACTCAGTTTTAACCCCGTTATGCTCTTCAGCAAAGCTACCAAAATAGGTGAAATCATATTCAGTGTTTATACTAAAGCTAGGATTTACATAATAGCGAATTCCCAGTCCGCCGCGACCGCCGACCAAATTTTTGGTAAATGAGCCATATGATGCCATGCCATCACTGTCTTGCTCAAATTCGCTGTAGACAATACCAGCTTTTACATATAACAAGGTTTGATCAGATAAAAATATGCCAGGTACCAGATAGCCGCCAAAACTATAGGGCATCTTCAGACGTAGATGCGTATCCGTGCCACCCGAGGTTGTATCATGTTTATAGTTAGTCCAGTTATAGGTGGCGTCAGCTGCCAGTCCCATATAGAACTGCCCTACTTTATTGCCAACTCCAAAGGTAACAGTGCCAGAGGCCCCAGTGCTGCTGACATTGTCTTTTGACTCATAACCTGTAGCTGATTGATCAAGCGGGAAAGTATCCAGATCTAGCGCTCCACTTAGCTGGATATAAAAGTAGTTAAAGCCAACTTTGGGGTAGTTCTGGGTGTCAATATAGGAATCCCAGGTTTGCGGATTGCTATAAGCTTTGCTGGGTTTAAATTTTTCTAAGGTGGCATTGGAGTTGCCGGCATTGTCATTAGCAAATGCCACGCTGCTTACGCATAGCAATAATAAAGGAAGAGTAATTGCTTTTTTTAACATTTTTAAAATCCATGTGTTCATTTAGATTATATGATTTTAATATTATAATACCTAAATGAGAGCAAGGGTAGCAATTATTACAGATTCAGAGACCATAGCCACTAAGGTTGAGGCCGAAGCTAAGCAATTAAGCCAAAAGTTAGGTTTGCCGCAGGTTTTGGCAGATAGTGGGGATTATGATTATTTTTTGGTGCAAAATGGAGATCGTCTGGAGTTAAGGCCAGCTGCCTGGCGCAAAGAACGGATTAAGCCGTTATATGTAGATTTTCTAGCAGGCAAGGCAGCTCATAGGCAGAAATTTGGCGGCGGCAAAGGGCAATTGGTAGCGCGGGCAGTGGGCTTGAAGTCATCAGGCGCTAATTTAACGGTGTTAGATGCGACAGCTGGTTTAGGCGGCGATGCATTTGTCTTAGCCTGTTTGGGCTGTAAAGTCGAGATGCTGGAGCGCTCGCCAATAATTGCGGCTTTATTGGCTGATGGTTTAGAGCGGCTAAAGCAGGATCCTGAATTTAGTGATATGAATTTGCAGCTTATTAATAGCGACGCTGGCGCTTATATGCATGATTTGTCGGCAGCAGCCAGGCCTGATGTGGTCTATATTGACCCCATGTTTCCAGAGCGGACTAAATCAGCTCTAGTTAAAAAAGAGATGCGAATTTTGCGAGAGATCGTGGGCGAGGATATTGATGCTGCCGAGCTATTTGCAACAGCTCTAAAAATTGCCAAAAAGCGAGTAGTGGTAAAACGATCTAAAGCCGCGCCATTTCTAGCTGATGCTAAGCCCGACCTTGTTTTTAAAGGGAAAAGCACTCGTTTTGATGTATATCTTAAGTAACTACTCAGCCACTTTTTTAAG
>JAGLXC010000287.1 GCA_023133095.1 Gammaproteobacteria bacterium
TATTTAACTATATATAATAAATGGGGCTATTTTTTTAAATTTCAATCGCGTTTATCCATAACCGCATCAATAATGCCATATTCTAAGGCCTCTTGCGGTGACATAAAATAGTCGCGATCAGTATCAGATTTAATCTTCTTTACTGATTGGTTGGTATGCTTTGCTAAAAGCTCATTAAGGCTTTGCCCCATCCGTAATGTCTCTTTAGCATGAATTTCAATGTCAGCACCCTGGCCTTTAAAGCCACCTAACACCTGGTGAATCATAACTCGAGAATTAGGCAAACAATATCTTTTCCCTTTTTCACCAGAAGCAAGCAAAAAAGCACCTGCACTAGCTGCTTGACCAATACACATGGTACTAACGTCAGGTTTAATAAATTGCATAGTATCATAAATAGCAAGACCAGCTGTGACAACGCCTCCTGGTGAATTTATATATAGCGCGATATCTTTATCAGGATCTTCCGCCTCCAAAAATAGGAGCTGAGCTATAATTAAATTAGCCATATGCTCTTCTATCTCACCTACTAAAAAGATAATTCGATCTTTTAATAAGCGGGAATATATGTCAAATGATCTTTCGCCACGAGCTGATTGCTCGATTACCATTGGAACTAATTGTTGATTAAGCATGAGCTATTACTCCTGTTGTTTAGGCTTTATTACCTCTTGGAAGGTTGTCTTTTTTTCTACGACATTTGCCTGATTCTCAAGCCGTTTCATAAGCTCTTCTTCCAAAATTATAGATTCAATTTCAGCTAATTGCGCATCATTTTTTGAGTACCAGCTAATGAAGGCTTCTGGGTCATCGTAGGTTGCGGCTAACTCTTCGATTTTAGCCCTAACCTGAGCTGGGTCTACTATAATCTTTTCATCATCAATCAGCTTGTTAGATAATAAACCTAATTTGACATTGCGAGTAGCTGATTTGGCAAACTCCTCTCCAGGAAGATCAGGTAAACCGTCAGTTGAGCCGCCAGTATATTGAGCAAACTGCTGTTTCATTTGCTGCTGCAAGCGTGTAATTTCGTTTTCTATTAAAACCTTAGGCAAATCAATCGGATTAAGCTCTAACATTTTACCTATTAACGCCTCTTTAAATTTAGAGTTTATAGCTTGTTCGAGTTGGCGTTGCATATTCTTACGCAGTTCGTCCCGTAGTGCTGGCTCGCCACCCTCTTTTATCCCCACTTTTTGTAAAAAGTCAGCATCATCTAATTTAGGTAGCTCAGCCTCGAAGATTTTATGCACAGTTACAGAAAAGTCGGCTTTTTTACCTGCCACACCAGCATCACTGTAGTCTTTAGGAAATTTAAGTTTAAACTCTTTTGTCTCTCCTGCTTTTGCGCCTATAAGTGGTTTTTCAAAATCTTCTAGCATAGTGCCTGCGCCTAGTTCAAATTTAAAGTCTTTACCTGAGCCGCCTTTAAATACCTCATTTTTTATCTTTCCTTCAAAATCCACTAGTAATTGATCTTTTTGCTGAACACCACGCTCAACCTCTTTCCACTCTGCATGCTGTTTTTGAAATTTCTGTAACATCTCTTCAAAATCAGTATCAGTTATGGTGGTAGAAAATTTTTCGATTTTTTGTTTATCTAAATTATTCAATTTGATTTCAGGTAACACCTCCACAGTTGCATTATAGCTCAAAGGTTTACCAAATTCTGAGTCTTCTGCATCAATAGTTGGGTGACCAGCTGGAGTTAAATTCTCATTTTTTATGGTTTCTATATAAGTTTCCTGCATAAGATCAGCAATAACTTCCTGGCGAACAGAGCTACCAAATTGTTTTTTCATAATTGCTAACGGAACTTTTCCTGGACGAAAGCCTGCTAATTTGACTTTTCCTTTCATGCTATCTAT
>JAGLXC010000288.1 GCA_023133095.1 Gammaproteobacteria bacterium
AATCGGGATCATCGGAATTATTGGGCATATCCAAATTCAGTAAACCTATATGTTGCAGAGCGCCCATAACACCCAAAAAAAGGCCCATATTTTTACATAGGTTATTTATTTTATCTGGCCAAGTATCAGTCTTCATAGGGAATAATTGATTTTTGCTAGCTATAAGTCCAGCTGATGAGGCATAAACACTCCAACTGCTCGAAGTCAATGTTTTTAGCATTGATATGCTTGATGAGGTAGAAGTTCTATCAAGCGCTAAATCAACCAACATGACAGGTTTGGCAGCATCAACACACAAGAATACTATAGTTTTTAATTTATCACCAATCCAAGACATACAGCGATTAAACCAAGAGTTGCTAGATGCCATTTTCATTCTCCTATAGTTAGTTTATGACCAGAAAAGGATAAACTAACAGCTTTTGCTGGCACGTTCCTTAAGAAAACCTTAAAATTGCCAAAATCATGCAAGAGGAAGCGAAGGAATTACTTCTAGTGCAAATTTACTAGCTAAATGCTCGCCCAGAGCCTTCACACCATAACGCTCGCTTGTATCATGGCCAACAACAAATAGATGGATGCCAGTCTCTTTTGCTATATCTATAGTTCGTTCTGAAATCTCACCAGTGAGATAGGCATCTATACCCTGAGCAGCCACCTGCTCAACTTGGTTATCAGCCGCTCCAGTACACCAAGCAATGGTTTTTATCTGTTTTGATTGCCCCTTAACATAAAACGGCTCTCGTTCTAAACAGTTAGCAATATTTTGGGCAAAATCTTCTCCTTCCATAGCTTTAGGCAGCTCTCCAGAGGCATAATCCAGAGTTAATAATTTAAGGTTAACTCCTAAAACTTTAGCTAGCTGCACATTGTTACCATAGAGCTCATGAAAATCTAATGGTAAATGATATGCTAACAAACTTATGTTGTGTTTTAGCAAGGTTTGCAAACGCTGCTTTTTAATCCCAACAATAGTTGGATCTTCGCCCTTCCAAAATAGGCCATGATGCACTAATACTGCATCTGCTTTTACGCCTATTGCTTGATCTAATAGCTCTTGATTCGCAGAAACTCCGACAACAAGCTTTTCTATCTCTTGCTTTCCTTCAACTTGTAAACCATTAGGGCAATAGTCCTGGTAATTTTCTATATCCAACAAATTATCCACATAACTAACTAATTCATTAAGCAGTATCATAGCTGCAACCCTAATTAGAAACTCTGCGAATTTGTGCACCTAACTGAGAAAATTTTTCTTCAATACACTCATAACCACGATCAATATGGTAAATTCGATCAACAATTGTTTCGCCTTCTGCCATTAGGCCTGCGAGAACCAAACTGGCAGACGCACGTAAATCAGTCGCAATTACCGGCGCTCCAATCAAATGCGGTTTGCCAGTTGATATAGCTGTATTGCCCTCTAATCTTATGTCAGCCCCCATGCGTCGCATCTCTTGCACATGCATAAACCGATTTTCAAATATGGTTTCAGTAATAGATCCAACTCCATCTGCGACGATATTCATAGCTAACATCTGCGCTTGCATATCAGTAGGAAAAGATGGATAAGGCGCGGTTCGCAAATCAACTGCGCACGGCTGTTTTCCATGCATGTTAAGTTCAATCCAATCTTCACCACAGGAGATATCAGCACCAGCCTCACGCAACTTTGCTAATACTGCATCCAGAGTATTTGGCCGGGTATTTTTTAGTTTTACTTTGCCTCGGGTTAAAGCTGCTGCTGCTAGATAGGTGCCAGTTTCAATTCGATCAGGTAAAACATTATAGGTTCCACCTGATAACGCATCAACTCCATCAATAACAATTGTATCACTGCCAGCACCACTAATCTTTGCCCCCAGGGTATTTAAAAAATCAGCCAGATCTTCTACTTCTGGCTCTTGAGCTGCATTTTTTATAACTGTAGTTCCATCAGCTAATGTGGCTGCCATCATTAGATTTTCTGTCCCTGTTACGGTTACTGTATCCAATACCAAATTTGCCCCTTTAAGTCGCCCTTTTGATTTCGCCTTGATGTAGCCATTTTCAACATTAATTTCAGCCCCCATAGCCTGCATACCCTTTATATGTATATCTACCGGCCGAGCTCCAATCGCGCAGCCGCCTGGCAAAGAGACCTCTGCCTGACCATAACGGGTCAACAATGGTCCTAACACTAAAATTGAGGCTCGCATAGTTCGAACCAAATCATAAGGCGCAACCAGACTATTGAGATTCTTCGCTGTAGCTTCAATTGCCATGCAATCACCAACAATAAGATCTACCCCCATGCCACCTAAAAGCTTCATTGTGGTGGTTACATCGTGCAGATGGGGAATATTGTTAATAGTTACGCGTTTATCTGTTAATAATGTTGCCATTAAAATCGGCAATGCTGCGTTTTTTGCACCTGAAATACGAATTTCGCCAGTTAGAGGTATTTGGCCCTTAATAATTAGTTTATCCACTGTCTATTCACCTATAGGAAGAATTTGCTCCAAACCAGTTAACTTAACCATGTCTTGTAACTGTTCTGGTAAATTAATAAATTGAATCGATTGTTCCATGCGTTTGGCGCATCGAGTCCAAGCTAGTAGTAATGATAAAGCAGAGCTATCTTTTGCAACCGCCTGCCGCAAATCAAACACCACCTTCTCGGTTTTTTTGATCAACTCACAGCCCTGTTTTTGCAGTTTCACTACGCTGATAAAATCTAGATCACCATTGATTATCAATCTTTCTGTTAGTTTTTCTTTAGTTATAACGGCCATTCTACTACCAATCATCTGTTTCGGGATTGTAACTCTTTAGTTAAACCAGCCAAACCGCTACGTTGCAAAGCAGATGCAAATTGAGCTCTGTAACTCTGGATCATACTAACACCATCTACGCTAAAGTCATAGATTTTCCAGCTACCTCCCTGTTTAATAAGGCGATAATTCAACTTAATCGGCTGAACTCCAGAGCGCTGAATCATACTATAAACTTGCACACGGGTTTGTGATGAAATGAAATTACGGATTGGTTTAAAAGTGACAACTTCATCTTTATATGATGAAAGTGCGCCAGAGTACATATCAACCACATAGTTTGTGAAGGCTTTAATAAACTGGCTCTGGGTAGATTTAGAAGCCTGATACCAATAATTGCGTCCAACTACTGAACGTGATGCTCCGACCAAATCAAATTGTGGCACTATTATTTTATAAACAATAGCCCGAATTGTAGATTGATTATGCAACTGTGCCTTATTTTTTTTAAGTGCTGTTATGGTTTGATTTGACATCTGCTTGACTAAAGCCAAAGGTGCAGGATCTGCAGCCAAAGCTATATTGCTAACTAAAAAACAGCCAAATAAGGCAAATAGCAAATTAGTTAATAACACTTTTCTCATGACTTTTTGTCCTCATCTTTTGGGGTAAATATTGCTTGCCCAATTAAGTTCTCTAACATTATAGCTGGATGGGTTTCAGTGATTTCACCTCCAGACTTAATTGTTACATCAGAAAAGCCAGGGTCAATAGAGATATAATTAGAACCAAGCAAGCTAGCGGATAAAATACTGGCAGAGCTATCTACCGGTAAATGGCTATTCTTAGCAACCATCATCACCACTTCTGCCCGAAAACTTTTAGGATCTAGCTGAACCGCCTTTACCTCACCAATGCTAACACCCGCAATTTTAACTGGCGCCCTTACTTTTAGATCACCAATATTATTAAACATGGCTGTAACTGTAATAGTATTTTTACTACTATAGCTACTTAACCCACTAACCTTAAAGGCTAATCCAAAGAGAGCACAAACTCCAGCAATGATAAATAGCCCTACAACAATCTCGATTACGTTTTTTTTCTGCATTACCAGCCTCCTAACATAACTGCAGTAAGGATAAAATCAAGTCCCAATACTGCTAATGAAGCATAAACTACAGTTTTTGTAGTTGCTCTCCCAATACCTTCAGCTGTAGGCACAGTATAATAGCCATGATATACAGCGATCCAGATAATCACAAACCCAAACACAATGCTCTTAATTACGCCATTTAAGATATCAATTCGAAAATCTACTGCAGCCTGCATGTTAGATAAAAATTGACCAGGATCGATTCCTAGCCAGTCAACCCCAATTAAATAGCTACCCCAAACCGATACCAACATAAAAATCACAGTTAAAACTGGCAAGGAGATAAAGCCGGCCCAAAAACGCGGTGCAATAATACGCCATAAGGGATCTACTGCCATCATCTCCATACTGGCAATTTGCTCTGTAGTTTGCATCAGCCCGATCTCTGCGGTTAAGGCAGAACCTGCTCTACCTGCAAATAAGAGTGCAGTAATGACAGGCCCTAGCTCCCGCGTGACGCTTAAAGCCACCAGCTGGCCAAGCTCTTGCGTAGAACCAAATTTTTCCAATACATTATAACCTTGCAATCCCAGCACCATCCCAATAAAAAGCGCCGAAATTACCACTATCAACAGCGACAACACCCCGACAACATAGATCTGCTCACATAACAATGGCGTCAAGCGTAAAACCCGTGGCCTTCTACAAATCACTCGAAACAAAAATATTCCGGAAACACCTAAACGCTGACAAAAGCTGATGCCCCCTGCGCCTAATTGAGCAATATATTTGATCACAGCTCTAAATCCTCCTGATAAGTTGCTGCTGGATAATGAAATGGAATAATGCCATCCGGCAAACCATGGACAAACTGTTTAATCCATGGACTTTCAGAGGCGAACATCTGCTCTGGAGTTCCTCGTCCAGCGATTCTTCCATTTGCAACAATGTAAACCACATCAGCAATAGCTGCGGTCTCTATTACATCATGCGATACAATAATTGAGGTTAGACCTAAAATATCATTTAAGCGTTTAATCAAATGCACCAGAACCCCCATAGTGATCGGATCTTGTCCAGTAAAGGGTTCATCGTATAGCATTAATTGGGGATTTAATACCAGTGCCCGGGCTAGTGCGACTCGTCTGGCCATGCCGCCCGATAATTGGCTGGGCATAAGGTTACGAGCTCCACGCAGACCCACAGCTTCAAGCTGCATTAGCACCGTATCTCGAATCATCTCCTCTGACAGCTTAGTATGCTCCCTTAAGGCAAAAGCCACATTCTCAAACACACTTAAACTAGTAAATAGAGCACCATTTTGAAATAACATGCCCATATTGCGCCGCGCCCGATAGAGCTCCTTACGGCTCAAATCATGCATAGATATACCATCGATCAACACGCTTCCTGCCGTAGGCCTTAACTGCGCGCTAAGCAGTTGTAACAAAGTCGTTTTGCCACTACCGCTAGGACCCATAATAGCGATAACCTTACCCTTGGGAATGGTAAGATTTATATCATCAAAAATTACCCGCTCTTCGCGACAGAACTTAAGATGAGAGATTTCAATAAAACTTTCTTCTTGCGCCATTAAAAATATGCTCTAAAATCCAATTTCTATAGATCTATATCATACTGAACATTCAGGTTATTGCATATCAAAATTTATCAGTAGTGATACCTACACTGAAATATAATAATTTCGTTACCATGGCCGTTTACCTCATAAACGAGTCTATGGGTTTCGTCAATTCTTCTGGACCACTTACCAGTCAATTCAAACTTTAATTGCTCTGGCTTACCTATTCCTTCAAACGGGCTACGCTGTATATCTTTTATTAGTGAATTTATTCGCTTTAATACTTTTTTATCTGTACTTTGCCAATATAGATACTCTTCCCAGGCTAAGGGAGTCCAGGAGAGCTTCACTCAATTATCTCCTTTTTTTGATAATTGCCATCTTCATACTGCTTGATACTTGCACGCAGCTTCTCTGCATTTTTTGGACTCCGAAGCAGATAAGCGGTTTCTTGAATAGAGTTATAATCCTCTAGCGACATCATCACAACAGACTTAGCTGATTTTCTGGTAATTATAACATAGTCATGTTCATCACAAACACGATCCATAGTTTTGGCTAAATTTTGTCTAGCATGTGAGTAAGCTATAGCTTCCATTAGATCCCCCTTTTTCTGAATTGTACAATTACATGTACAACTATATAGAGATTTTCTATTTTTGTAAAGAGTATCTCTGTTTTTTTTGCTATAATATAAAACATGCTAAACAAAAATAAAATCTGCCAGATTGGCAAACAGGTTATCGAGATCGAAGCTGAGGCTGTGACCAGGCTTAAAGATCGTATTGATGATACATTTGCAGCTGCCTGTGAGCTGCTATTAAATTGCAAGGGCCACATCGTTGTAATTGGAATGGGCAAATCGGGCCACATCGCTAACAAAATTGCAGCGACTATGGCTAGCACAGGAACTCCAGCCTTTTTTGTGCACCCGAGTGAAGCAAATCATGGCGATCTGGGCATGATTAAACCTGAAGATGCAGTCCTTACTATCTCTAACTCTGGCAATACTGCTGAAATAGTGGCAATTTTGCCAGTTATTAAACAGTTAGGCTGCACTCTAATCAGCTTAACTGGCAACCCTAGCTCTATTTTGGCTAAAGAGGCAATCATAAATCTAGATGCAAGCGTTACCAAAGAGGCATGCCCTTTAGGATTGGCGCCAACATCAAGCACCACAGCTACTTTAGCATTAGGCGATGCCCTAGCAATTGCCCTTTTGGAGCAAAGAGGTTTTACAAAAGATGACTTTGCTCTATCCCACCCTGGTGGCATCCTCGGAAAACGCCTATTGCTACGGATAGATGAGCTACTACGTACCGGTACCGCTATCCCTAAAGTTAATAAAGACTCACTTTTGAGCACTGCGTTAATAGAGATAACCGCCAAAAGAATGGGAATGACGACTATTGTTGATGACAACGATAAAGTAATCGGTATTTTTACTGATGGCGATCTACGCCGTACGCTTGATAAAAACTTAAGCATAGATAATACCCCAATCAAAGATGTTATGACTCCAAGCTTTAAAACGATTTCTCTCGGGATGTTAGCATTTGATGCGCTAACATTAATGGAAGAGTATGAAATCACCTCATTGCTAGTACTAGATAGCGAAAACAACTTAGCAGGTGTACTGCATCTGCATGATATCTTAAAAACAGGAATAATTTAATGCATAACCTTTCTAAAAAAGCCCAAAAAATCAAATTGTTAATTTTAGATGTTGATGGCGTCTTAACTGATGGAAAAATCTATATA